>NZ_JBQSVM010000010.1:0-85282 GCF_052376235.1 Psychrobacter sp. AOP7-A1-24
GACCAACAATAGAATTTTGACTTACTTTAAATTGATACCATAGATTTTTTTATTCATTATAGAGTTAAAGCCGGCGTAAGCAAACCTACGGCGGCGTAATAACTGTCAGTTAAATAGTGCTATGGTATTTTCTAGCTGCAGTACTTAAGGCGTGATATCCACTTCAAGATCTATCCTAAGTGGTCTTTTCAAATAAATTTTTAATGTGATTTTTATACTAATAGAAGCCGCTTCTGGTGGTTCATTTTCTAAAGCGCCGTCAACGATGTGAGCGATTTTCATTGCTTCTACTTCCTTAAGCTCAAAACCATTTTCCTTAGCACCTTTCATAATTTGTTCATAAATCTCTTTCTCACCTATATTACGCTCTTTATTATCAAATGATAATTGCATAACTTTAGACTGAGCAACGCTAGACATCTCCATTGGCTTTTGGGTTTTGAATCTATCTACGCTAGGATCAGCTGAACTACTAGCAGAAGCTAACACTAAGGCTGATGCTACCATTGCAATCGATAAAATCTTCATTGTGAATTCCTTTTGAGTTAATTTATTACTTCTGAACCAAAGCGCCATCAGCGAATATATTCGCTCTATCAACTATATCCTAATAAATTATTAATTGAAAATTTAAATTAATATTAGTAATACTAATATTATTAAGTGATGGATAATTTTACTCAGTTATCCTTATTTTGGTTTTCTGTACAATGCGAATTATTGCCTTAAAACAAACACAAAAAAGCCCTGCTATCTTTCGATAACAGAGCTTTTAATAGTCAAATAGACTTTATGATAAAATCATACTTATTGTACATTGAGCGTATCTAACTCAGATAAACCACTTTGTAGCAGAAGTAAAATTACATCATGCCGCCCATTCCACCCATACCGCCCATTCCACCAGCACCGCCACCCATAGCAGCCATACCGTCATCACTTTGTGGTAGATCAGTGATCATCACTTCAGTGGTTAGCATTAGGCCTGCAACAGATGCTGCATTCTCTAGTGCTGAGCGTGATACTTTAGCTGGATCAAGGATACCCATCTCTAGCATATCACCGTACTCACCAGTTGCCGCGTTGTAACCATAGTTACCGCTGCCGTTTTTCACTTCATTAACCACAACTGATGCTTCTTCACCAGCATTGGTCACGATTTGACGCAATGGCGCTTCCATCGCACGACGAAGGATATTCATACCTGCGTTTTGATCGTCATTCTCACCTTGAAGTTCAGACAATGCGCTGATCGCACGTACCAAGGCAACACCGCCGCCAGGTACAACGCCTTCTTCAACTGCTGCACGAGTTGCATGTAGCGCATCGTCAACACGGTCTTTCTTCTCTTTCATTTCTGTTTCGGTTGCTGCGCCGACTTTGATCACTGCTACGCCGCCTGCTAGTTTAGCAACACGTTCTTGTAGCTTTTCTTTGTCGTAATCAGAAGTAGATTCAGCGATCTGACGATTGATAGACTCAACACGGTTTTCGATGTCAGCTTTGTTGCCAGCGCCATCAACGATCACGGTGTTTTCTTTACCGACAGTGACTTTCTTAGCGGTACCAAGTTGCTCTAGAGTAGCAGTCTCTAAGCTTAGGCCAATTTCTTCAGAAATTACTGTACCGCCAGTTAGAGTCGCGATATCTTCTAACATTGCTTTGCGACGATCGCCGAAACCTGGTGCTTTAACAGCACAAGTTTTCAAGCCGCCACGCATGTTGTTTACAACTAATGTTGCCAATGCTTCATTTTCTACATCTTCAGCAATGATTAGCAATGGCTTGCTTTGCTGCATGACTTGCTCAAGTAGTGGCACGATTTCGCGGATGTTGCTGATTTTTTTGTCAACCAATAAGATATATGGGTTTTCAAATTCAGCCGTTAGGCTATCTTGCTTATTTGCAAAGTATGGGCTGATATAACCACGGTCAAACTGCATACCTTCTACAACTTCTAGGGTATCTTCAAAGCTTGAACCTTCTTCAACAGTAATAACACCTTGCTTACCAACTTTTTCCATCGCTTGCGAGATCAGCTCACCGATTTTGGTGTCTGAGTTTGCAGAGATAGAACCAACTTGAGCGATTGCTTTGTGATCGTCAGCTGGCGTTGATAAATTATGGATTTCCTTAACTGCCTCGCGTACCGCTTTATCGATACCACGTTTAAGATCCATTGGGTTCATGCCAGCAGCAACCGACTTCATGCCTTCTTGCAAGATAGACTGAGCCAATACAGTCGCAGTAGTTGTACCATCACCAGCAACATCATTAGTGCGACTCGCTACTTCACGTACTAGCTGAGCGCCCATGTTTTCAAATTTGTTTTCTAGCTCGATTTCTTTGGCAACTGAAACACCATCTTTAGTGATGGTAGGTGCGCCAAATGATTTGTCGATAACTACGTTGCGACCTTTAGGACCTAATGTTACACGTACTGCGTTCGCTAGAACGTTTACGCCGTCCATCATTTGTTTACGGGCATCAATGCCGAATTTTACGTCTTTTGCCATGTTAAATTACTCCACTATTATAAGTATGAGAATACAATTGATTGATTTGATATTTGCTTATCAAAAGCGGTTATCAGAAACTGTGATTAAAATGTGCTGAGTATCAAATAATACTCACAAGGACTAGCCTTCTAACACACCCAATACATCAGACTCTTTCATAATCAATAATTCTTCCCCGTCGACCTTGACGGTTTGACCAGCATATTGACCGAACAACACTTTGTCGCCAGCTTTTACATCTAACGCACGAGTTTCACCGTTATCACGAACTTGACCATTACCAACAGCAAGCACTTCACCTTGTGAAGGTTTCTCTTGTGCTGAACCAGGAAGCAAGATACCACCAGCAGTCTTTGTTTCTTCTTCTATGCGGCGGACGACAATACGGTCATGTAAAGGACGAATGTTCATCGATATGACTCCAAAAGTTGATTGATAAAATTAAGGGTTTATTTGAATTAATGTCTCAACACCAGTATCTATAGGGAACACTGACAAAAACAATGCTTTGTAGATAAGCCTTGAGCTTGTATCAAAAAGTGGGGGCAAGATGAGTTTGGTTCAAGTGTAAAGCCTAAAAATTTACAAGATTATTTTGCAAAAATTTATCGATCAACATTCCATGTCAATGAATAACGTTTACTAAGGTCGAGAGACTAATAAAACAAAGGATAAGAAACAGCGATATTCAAAAATATTATCGGTCTAAGCCTATATTTTGATTAATACGAAATTGGCTATAGAAACATTTGCTACATGCACTACACGAAGCGGTATAACACCACGCTTGAAAATGTAACAGCGTATGACCATTATAAGTCTGGTAAACATAATAAGAACGAACGAAAAAACTGCTGTATCGGCAATAAATTAATAAAGGGGTATCTATGAGTTTTTCATCAATGCACAAAAAACTATCAAGCGGCAATGCTAATAAGTCGGCTAATAACGCAAAACGTAGTCCATCTAAATTTTTATCTGCCTTAGTAACAGGCATTAGTATCTCTACTGTTGGAGCTTTAAGTATGACCGCACCTACCCTTGCAAGCGCAAAAACTATTCAACCATCAACTGCCAATTATAGCTTTACCGTTGAAGACAAATACAAAGGCACAGCAACTCGTACGCTAAGCAAATCTGGCAATACTTGGAAGTATAACGTCAAGGCTCGCGTTGCTGGTGTGGCTAGCGCTTCGCAAAACAGTACCTTTACGATTAATAGCAACAATGTCAGTCCGACGCAAGCTAGCACCACTTATAAATTACTTGGCATGGGTCGCACACATAAACTAGACTTTAATCCGAGCAGCAAAAAAGTTACCAGCAACTATAAGGGCAAGTCGACGACTATGAACATGTCGCAACAAGCCTTTGATGATTTGAGCCTTGAGGTACAGATTCGTCAGGACTTATTAAACGGTAAATTCTCTGGTAACTACTACATGGCGAAAAAAGACAAAATCGAGAAGACACCATTTAAAAAATCAGGCAACACTAAAGTGACCGTACCAGCGGGTACATTTGATACGGTTCGTGTTGACCGCATCCATGATGACAATAGTCGCTCTACCAGCTTTTGGTTAGCACCAAGCTTAGACTACCTACCCGTCAAAGTTAGCCAAATTAACGATGGTAAAAAAATGGATTTAGAATTGACTAAAGCCAACTAATCTATTTATTTTTTAAAGTGATAAATAAAAAAAGCGGCGCTCTATTTGAAGCGCCGCTTTTTTTATGATTTTGAATGGTTAGATATAACTTAATAAGTATCAAATAGATCAGATCATTGACGAGGTTTCTTCACAACGTTGTTCATTGAAGGCAAACGTTTGAGTAAAATGAATAGCCAAACATTAATGGCCAGCAGTAATAAGAAGTCCGTTGCATACACAGCAATTTCAGCCCAGCTGCTGCCATATATACGCGTAAATAGCACCACACCACTCGCACCCAAATATACTAGGGTAAACATACTGCTTATCAACAATGCATAAGGTGAACGACCGCGCAGTATCCATGGGGTCAAAATCAATGCTGGCACAAGCCATAATGCCTGCCAAGCAATACCGCCCACAATATCAGGACTACTAGGATTAAAGACACTAATAAATATAGGCAATCCTAGCAGTCTATATGCTAGCCAAATCAACCATGTCACCATCAAACGCCGTGCGATGGGTGTGATAGGCTTAGCCGTTTTTTGAGGCTTTGTAGTAGAGCGGTTGGTAGCCATTAGATATTTTGATTTCCTAAATGAATAATATACTGCTGAACATTAATAATGTAACTCTCGTAGATTTTTAGACTTAGACAATTCGAGGTAGCAGGTTTATAAAAACTACTTATCGGTTCCAATTAGCCTGTGCTAATGCCGCCGCGGTAATCGCCAAACGGTGACCCTGCGCAATACCCAAGTCTCGTTCGTCAGCAGATATTGGCTGATCATGCGATGCACCACTGACATGGCTGGCACCGTAAGGCGTACCGCCGCGATGCGTACGATTCAGCGCTGGCTCTGCATAAGGTACACCTACGATGACCATACCGTGATGCATTAGCGGCAACATCATTGTCAGCAATGTAGTCTCTTGACCACCATGCATAGAACCTGTGGCCGTAAACACTGATGCAGGTTTGTTCTGTAGGTTTCCTGCCAGCCATAAGGTCACGGTATTATCCCAAAAATACTTCATAGGTGCTGCCATATTACCAAAGTGCGTTGGGCTACCAAGCGCAAGACCACTACAGTTTTTAAGATCGTCCATCGTACAGTACAAGTCACCCTCATCAGGTATCGCAGGCTTACTTGACGTGGTTTCAGGTGCCACTGTCGGTACCGTACGAATACGCGCAGTCATGCCAGCATCTTCAATACCTTGAGCAATAGCATATGCTAATGTCTTAGTCGTACCGTAATTAGAATAATAAAGCACTAAAACATAAGGGGCGGTCTGACTCATTAGCAAAGCTTCCTTATAAAATCATTAGCCGTACTAACCACCAAAAATGCGGTGAAATATATGACTAACTGGCATTGTAGAATATGTGCATATTATGCCCGAGTCATTCACTGTCATGCAAACAACCATGATTGATAACCTGACTTATATTGTATCTGATGCTCTATATAGTGCATGTAGACACAATTAAACCGCAGATGATAACTACTCATCTTTGTTACACTGTTGTCACTCTTACTTTTGCTTAATGGTCGACATGGAAAAATTATCTCAAAAATTCCCGTTTTTACAGCAGCGTTGGTTTCAGTTCTTACGGTTTTTAATTCGGCACTTTTTTGAAGATAACTGCCAACAAAAGGCAGCTTCACTGACATATACCACTATGCTATCAATTGTTCCTGTATTGACGGTATTACTGATGATTTTGTCGTCCGTACCAGCACTCGCGTCCGTTAGAGCTCAGATTTATGACGTCATTTATAGCAATCTATTGCCTCAATCGAGCATGCAAGTTAGTGAGTACATCAATAACTTTGCCGAAAAATCATCTAACCTAACCATTATTGGTGCCATGATTTTATTCTTGACGACTATCATGACATTGACCACTATCGAGCGTGCGTTTAACCAAATCTGGCGGGTGGAAGATCGGTCTGGCGGTATCAAAAGCATGCTGCGCTATTGGACTATCGTTACCTTAGGGCCATTAGTACTGGGTACCGCTTTTATCGCGTCAAGTGCTGTACAGAGTCTGAGTTTTCTTAACCGCCAAATTGCAGGTTACGGTATCGACTGGAGCTTTTGGGTACAAATGGCGTCGATTGGTATTACGACGGCAGGCTTTATCGGTATGTATTGGTTTATTCCAAAGGCACGCGTACCAGCAAAAAATGCAGCCATCGCTGGCGTGTTCGTGGCTATTATTTTCGAATTAATGAAGCATCTGTTTGGTACAGTGATGACTAACTTTACCAGCTACGAAGCGATTTACGGCGCCTTTGCTGCATTGCCTATTTTTTTACTATGGATTTATTTATCGTGGAATTTGATTTTATTGGGTGTTGAAATTAGTTACACCTTGACGATTTTTGAGACAGAAGAAGTTTATCCTCGTCACCCATTACTCAGTTTGTTAGATATGTTGAACTTAGTCTATACCCACCATTTAAAAGGTGAAGCCGTTAGCGAGCAAGCCCTGCGTAATGTCTTAGGACGTAAAGAGCTGCCAAAATGGTATACCTATATCAATTACCTGCAAGACTGTAATCTTATCACCATGACAGATAATGATGACTACGTACTCAAAAGAGACTTGAGTCGAATGACATTGTGGGACTTCTATCGTACCTTGCCCTATCCGCTTCCTATCAAGGACGAGTTGGATGAGATGAAATTAGAAGGTCAGAAACCTTGGCTGAGTTTACTGGTAAAACGTTTTGAAAACACCGAAGCGTATGCCAAACAGCAGTTACACTTGCCACTGAATACTATCTTTGCTAATAGCGAACCTCGTAAACAATCTATCAGTAAACATGACGATGATGGTAAGTTATTTAGAAAAACCTCTGACGCAACTGAAAATGTATCACGACATGATAAGCTAGATGGACATGGTGCAAGTATCTATAACAGTAATAACGCAAACCTCGAATCTTCACCGCATCTTGAACCTATGGCTTATGATAAAGACAGTGATATTGAATATGATGATCACGACAATGAAGCCCTCATACCTCTAGGGACAAGTGATAGTCATAGCGAGACAGATACGACCAGACGTTCGCATAAAAACGCTATTATTACAGAAGCAGATAACCCTAAGGCTAATCACAGTGAACAAAGATAATGGAGACAGTGTCTGGACACGTATTATTAATGCAAGTCAAACTAGGCTTAAGCAGTTCACAAAGTTGTGGTCGATACAAACGCTAACCGACTTCCCTGATCGCTTAAATAATTTTTGGCAATGGCTTATCGGTACCTACTGGTTTATCCCGACAGCTTGCGTTATTGTCGGTATTTTACTTGCCCCTTTATTAGTCACTATTGACCAAAACTTCGATCGTGAAACGGTAAAAGAGATCTCCTTTGCTTTCACTGGTGATGATGAAGCTGCACGCGCTATTATGACCGCTATTGCTGGTGCCGTATTGGGCGTGGCAGGTACGACGTTTTCGATTACGATCGCAGTACTATCGATGGCATCCTCACAGTTTGGTCCAAGACTGCTACGTAATTTTTTGACTGACACCCCAAATCAGTTTGTCCTTGGCGCTTTTATCGGTACCTTTAGCTATAGCTTACTGGTGTTGAAGTCTATCCATAAATCTGATGTGGCTTTTGGTGTACCCCAGTTAGCAGTGACTTTTGCCATTATCATGGCGATTGTCTGTGCCCTACTTTTAGTTTATTTTGTGCAGCATATGGTTCATGCCATTCAAGCGTCACACGTCATTCAAAACGCTAGCAACGATGCGCTTGCAAACATTCATTACTGGTACAACGATAGGTGCGATATCCAACATCAACGCGATGCTGAGCACCATGATATCGAGCAGTTCCAAAACTGGCCTGCCATGCCTATCTACTCACCTCAAACTGGTTATCTACAACAGATTTATCTTGAGTCATTGATTGCCTTGTCACAAGAGTACGGCGGCGTGGTACAGATGCATGTCAATATTGGTAATTACATTACTGACAGAAATATCATTGGTTATTTCTATCAGCGACCTGCGTCTCATCCAAATAACCAACAAAGAACAGCAACCCCGCATCTTGCTGTGATACCGCGAGCGCCTGACGGACTGTTTTGGCAACGGCTTGCAGGTTGTCTGCGACTTGAGCAACGATTGGCGCACTCTAACGATATTGCCTATAGCTTAGGACAGATGACAGAAATTGCTGTGCGTGCATTATCCCCCGGTATCAATGATCCAAAGACTGCGGTCAATTGCGTTCAGTCTCTAACCAGCTGTCTGAGTATCATGATGCGTCGCCAGCCGCCAAGTCCTTATCATTTTCATATACCGCAGTCAGACACCGACAATGCTTCTGAAACCTCTGTTAAGCAAAAACGACTGGTAATACTGGCACTGGTCACTCATGCCCCCAAAATCTCTGATTTTATCAATATATCGCTCGGTGAGATACGTCGTTATGCAGCGACTGACTTGATGGTTTTAAAGGCATTATGTCAGGCAATGGTCAATTTGGATTATGCACGGGTAAACAGCGCGCAGCAGCAAACGCTATTACATGAATTACATCTGATTCAGCGAGCTGGAGAAGAGAATTTAAATTATCAAGAGTTGGTCGATGATTTAATTGCTATGTGCGAACAAGCTAAGCAGTTCATCCTTGATAATGATGCACAGCACAAGCACTTCAATTATGTCAGTGAGTTTGAAGCAGATATTCGTCAAGCGTTACAGACACAGTCTAGTTAATGATATAACCAATTAATCGTTTAAATAGATGGCCGTATCAGCCCTTGTAAACACATTAATTATCATCACAATACCTGTAGCTAAAAACACTTATAACGTCCCTATAAGCCACGCGCTTTGGATAATTTTTATATTTATATGAGACCTACTCCTTATGGCATCTGCAACCAGCCTCACCATACTAGAAATCAGCGCCATATTCTTATCGATCACTGCTTCATTAACTTATATTAATCACCGCTTTATTGGTTTACCGACCACTATTGGTGTCATGGTCATCTCTATCTTACTGTCAATCGGTGCGATATTTTTGGGCTTTTTAGGATTTGATCATCTGATTGATTACGAGGTCAGTTTATTGGAGCAACTTGATTTTACCGAAGTATTATTAGACGGCATGCTGTCGATGTTGCTATTCGCAGGCGCCTTACACGTCAATATTGGTGATTTAAGACGATATAAGTTACCTATTGGCATTCTTGCTGGTCTTGGTACGATCATATCAGCGATGCTCATCGCGACCGCGATTTACTTTATGTTGCCATTGTTCGGTTTTGATCTGCCATTTCTGTGGTGTCTATTGTTTGGTGCGCTTATTTCCCCTACCGATCCTATTGCCGTCATGGGTATCCTGTCATCAGCAGGTGCGCCAAAAAGCATCGAGACCGTCATCGCGGGCGAATCATTGTTTAACGATGGTATCGGCGTGGTTATCTTTGTTTTATTGCTGGGTATTTTATCTAGTGGCGATATCCCGACTGCCAACTACGTCGCACATACATTGGCAGTCGAAGCTGGCGGCGGCGTGGTATTCGGACTGGTACTTGGTGCAATTTTATATTACTTGCTCAAGAGTATTGATAGCTATCAAGAAGAGGTGTTATTGACATTAGCAGGCGTTATCGGTGGCTACGCGCTGGCCAGTCATTGGCATTTATCAGGGCCACTAGCCATGGTCATGATGGGTCTCATGGTTGGTAACCGTGGTCGCGAGCTAGCGATGAGTGATAGGACACGTCACTATATTGATTTGTTTTGGGAATTAATCGATGAGATTTTAAATGCGATTTTGTTTGTACTCATCGGTCTAGAAGTCGTCATGATTGCTTATTCTGGCAATTTATTTATTGCTAGTGGTTTGACGATTTTGATTGCGCTCGTTGCACGGTTTATCGTGGTAGGTATGACGACCAAGACTTTTCATCATCAGCTTGATTTGCCTACGGGCGCATGGAAAGTTTTGACATGGGGCGGTTTACGCGGAGGGATCTCAGTTGCGCTAGTATTGCAGCTACCAATCGGGGCTGAACGCGAGATTTTATTGGCACTCACTTATGCGGTAGTGATTTTTTCTATCTTGATACAAGGTCTGAGCGTTGGAAAAGTCGCTAAAAGCATTCGTAAGGATGAAAACACAGTAGACGTATAAGCCAAAAATATATCAAGCACAAAAAATCCAGCATAAGATACTTGTCCTATGCTGGATTTTTTAACTTAAATTTAAACGCTATATCAAGCCCTTTCGTTTCATATTGCGATAAACCACAATAACAATGAGCAGATTAGAGACCAATATTCCAAGCTTAAACCAGTCAAATGGGCTAACGATCAGATAATAGATTTCTATAGGAATAAATACCCCGTAACCTAATACCCCAAACCAATACGCCCATGTTTTGTCATGCCATAAGCCATACGCTTCTAGGAAGCGCAAACTGGCGTAAGCAAATATCAATAATAAAAACATCGGCCAGTTTTTACTTGCTTGCTGAGCGATACGTACTGCACTGTCGATTTGCGGGCCAAGCAGATGACCGAAACTGCGCTGCCAAGTAACCGTGGCCGTCGTCAGCCAATGCTCAAGATTGGTATGCCACCACCATAACGCCCCTGCTCCTAGTAACGCACCAATACCTTTGACTGCCTCATAAATGGCCACCGCCTTAATAGACTCACTCGCCGTACTGCGCGATTTTTCTTGCTGACCATTCATGGCAACCCCTTTATCCTTCGAGGATGGCGGCAGACGGTCATCCTGTCGGGGCAAATTAGCCAAAAAATGTCTCCACAACACGTCCTTGCAACTGCTGATTGAAAAATGGCGTGTTTTTACCGCTCGATAGCATAGATTGCGCGGTTACTTGCCACTCAAGATTGGGGTCGATTAATACTGCACCGCCTATCGCTTCGTATTGCTCACTAATACCAGCGATTTTTGCAGGATTCAGGCAGATTTTATCAACGAGTTGCTCCAAGGTTAATACCTCATCATGTACTAGCTGACACGCCAGCGCCATAAAGGTATCGAAGTTTGAAATACCGGGTGTACTTTCAGCGAACGGTGCTTTTTTAGCCGTACTATTTAGCGGCTCATGATGACTACAGATAGCATCGATAGTACCATCCTTTAGTCCGCGGCGGATTGCCTGCTGATCAGTGTTACTACGTAGCGGTGGTAACACATACGCCTGAGCATTAAAGCCCTCAAGATTGTCATCGGTTAAGTAAAGCTGATGCATTGCAACGTCACAGGTAACAGGCAGGCCTTTGTCTTTTGCCCAACGCATAAGCTCAATGGAAGACTTACATGATAACTGACTAAAATGAGCAGCGATTCCAGTCTCTTCAACCATTAATAGCTGCGTAGACAAAGCAACAGTTTCCGCAATCCAAGGAATCCCTTGCAGACCATGGTAAGAGGCGATATAGCCCTCATGTGCTACGCCATCTCCAGACAGACTTGGTTCATCAGGATAAAAGAATACTTTCATGCCAAAGGTTGCTGCATATTCTAGTGTGCGTAGCAATACTAAGTCGTTGCGAAAAGGTCTACGCGCATTGGATACTGCGATACAGCCGCCTTTTTTAAGCCCTGCAATGTTAGATGGTCGTTCACCCTCTAGTCCTGTGGTCAACGCACCCAAAATATGCAAGTAAATCCCGCCATCACTCAAGGCGCGCTCGCGCAAACCTTTTAAGAGTGAGCCATTTTCTAAAATAGGATTGGTATCGGGCGGTGTAACCACATGCAAGAACCCATTACCACGGGCAGCACTGCCTTCTGATTTTAGCGTACCGTGTTGCTGTTGGCCTGGCTCACGCAAGCGCGCGCACAGATCTACTAGTGGTGGTAGTATCCACATCTCACGTCCAGAATCGAGTGTAGACAGTTTTTCTGACGCGGTTTGCGGTAATGCATCTTTGAATGCTTTTGGTAAATGGTCAAGAATAGGTGCATCAGTATTAAGCATGGTAGACATAACGTTATTACCGTATCAATAAATGAAATAAATGAGAATAAGTCGCGCGGTAGACGGTTACTTGCCAGCCGCTTGATGAGCACGCTGACCTTCCATCGCAAGCGATAAGACCGCCATGCGAATGGCAATACCGTTATTCACCTGCTTTAAAATAACGGACTGTGCGCCATCGGCCACGCTAGAGGCAATCTCAACACCTCGGTTCATTGGCCCTGGGTGCATCACCAATGCATCAGGCTTGGCAAGTGCTACTCGCTCTGGCGTAATCCCATAATGCTTATAGTATTCACTTGATGATGCCAATAGCGGCGAACCGATACGCTCGTTTTGTATTCTTAGTCCCATGATCACATCACAGTCAGTGACACATTCGTCCATGTTTTCATATACTTTTACGCCAAAACGCTCGATACCTTTAGGCAGTAGAGTACGCGGCGCACAAACACGTATGTCTGTCACACCTAATGTTTGCAGTGCACTGATATCAGAACGTGCCACACGTGAATGCTTGATATCACCAACGATTGCAACAGACAGTTCCTCAAATGGGCGCGGTGCCTCACGGTGGATGGTCAACATGTCAAGCATTCCTTGAGTAGGATGCGCATGCCAACCATCACCGCCATTAATGATAGCAATATCAGGCGTAACTTCTGTTGACATAAAATGTGCAGCACCCGATGCTGAATGTCGAACCACAAAAATATCTGCGGTCATCGCCTGTAGATTCCACAGCGTATCGCGTAGACTCTCGCCTTTTTTGGTGCTAGAGCGTTCGATGTCGATATTGAGTACATTGGCACCCAAGCGCTTTTCTGCAACCTCAAATGTCGTTCGTGTACGAGTCGATGGTTCAAAAAACAGATTCATTACTGTATAGCCATCCAACTCAGGACGATTGATTAGCTGTCCATTTTCATCAAAAAAAGTCTCTGCTTTTGCGATAATAGCTTTGAGCTGTGCTTTATTGAGACCTTCAACACCTAAGAAATGCCTGATACCGCCATCGGTGTTGAGCTGCGGACGACTCAGTGACGTATTGAGCCTTTGATGAATCGTATTGGGATCAAATTTTGCATAATCAGTCGGTGAGACTGGTTGTGTAGCGCTACTATCGATAGAATTTGACATAATGGCGAGTCTTTATTGTGGGTTTATATGAGTCTATAGTAATCACTTATTCATCTTTGTTCGATCATTTATCACTGATAGGCATAGATACAAAGGACATTTTGACGCTTATTTGCTACAATTTACCGTAATAAAATTCGACCGAAAAATAGCCTCAGCAGACAATCAGAAAGCGTGAATAGACATGCTGTATTCTCATAGAGAATAATTCTGACAAAACTATAAATGAATAACAATAGATATAGTGTAGCCGATTTTGTGGTCGGGACAAAGATACCGTATTAGCTATTTGAGAATTTACCTATTTTAGGTGTGCTGAATCCTGCCTACTCCTTTACTTTGACATCTATCCGTTCTTTTATTTCCATACCATTTATTAGGAAGCTTTATGACGACCTTAGCAGACTATCTAAACCAACATGCCACTAACCCTGCACTCAACGACGTAATTACCACTGTCACTGATGTCGGTAAGACGATTTCACAATTGCTCAGAAAAGGGGCGTTAGCAGATATTTTGGGCGAAGCCGGTAACCAAAACGTTCAAGGCGAAGATCAGAAGAAACTTGATGTACTAGCCAATGACTTACTGTTAGATGCATTGGCAAAAAACACACATTGCGCTGGTGTTGCTTCAGAAGAACTTGATGACGCGACTCCTGCTAATGATGATGGTAGCCTACTGGTATTATTTGACCCATTAGATGGCTCATCAAATATTGATATCAATATGGCAGTGGGTACAATTTTTTCTGTTTTACCGTATGAGCGTCAAGGTCAAACCAGTGAAAACAGCGACTACCTACAGGCAGGCACTAAACAGCTAGCAGCAGGTTATCTGCTATATGGTACCTCTACTGTCCTAGCATTGACTATCGCTGATAAAGTTGTGATGTTCAGCCTAGATCCAGATACTTCTGACTATGTGCTGATAGAAGGCAATGTTCAAATCGATGCCGATACGAGCGAGTATGCTATCAATAGCTCAAACTATCGCTATTGGCGCGCGCCTATGCAGCAGTACATTGACGAACTAATCGCTGGTGAAACTGGCGTACGTGGACGCGATTTTAATACGCGCTGGGTCGCTGCTATGGTAGGTGATGTGCATCGTATCTTATGCCGTGGTGGTTTATTCACCTACCCGTTTGATACCAAATACGCTCATAAAGCGGGTAAACTGCGCTTAATGTATGAAGCCAACCCAATGAGCCTATTGATTGAACGCGCAGGTGGCGGTGCGACAGACGCTGTCAATCGTATCCTAGATATCGAACCGACTGATATCCATCAGCGTGTTCCTGTGGTACTCGGTAGCAAAAACGAAGTTGATTACGTGAAAGACTTACACGTAAATTATTCTGAAAAATAATTGATTTACGCGCCTGTTAAGCACAATCAGCAGAATGCTAAATCCATAATAGGTATTTTGCTGATTATCTAAACGTTTCTTTTATCCTTCTCTAAGCGGTCCACTATGGTATTAAATCCCACCGAGCTGATTACCTCAGATAAAAACACAACCGTGAAGCTTGTAAAAGCACTACTGTCACAAGCACGACAGCGTAAAAAGAACGGTCAGACAGTCATAGAAGGCGTCCATTTGATAGATGCTGCGCTACGCAGTGACTACCCTTTCGCCCAGATACTACTGTCCGAATCAGCGCGTAGCCACCCTGAAGTTCAACAGGTACTCACTCGTCTGCCGACTTATACACCTACTCTTACTTTGTCAGATTCACTTTATGAGAGTATCCGTAGCTTAGGTACTGGCATCGATATCATGGCAGTTATTAAGGTGCCAACGCCTAGCCTAGCGAGAATCAATGAAGACTGCTTAATATTGAACGACGTGCAGGACAGTGGAAACGTTGGTACACTACTACGTACAGCAGCAGCCGTCGGCATCCGCAACATCTTATGTACCAGTGCTACCGCGCAAGCTTGGTCACCTAAGACGCTACGAGCAGGTATGGGTGCACAGTTTGCCCTGACTATCTATGAAGGCTTGAGTACACAAGATATTTTGGATCAAGTACAAGTACCACTGCTAGCGACTAGCTCTCACACAGACACTATCATTTACGATCACGATTTATCTGCGCCCGTGGCTTGGGTTATGGGTCATGAGGGTCAAGGCGTCAGCGACGATCTAATGCAGTGCGCATCACCGATAGCCTTACCGCAGCCGAATGGTCAAGAGAGCTTAAATGTAGCAATTGCTGGCTCTTTATGTCTGTATGAGACCTTACGTCAAAGACAATACTCTTAGCATCCATTTATAACTGCCATTAAAACCCTGCCTATCAAGCATAAAAAAACCCACTATCAATTGATAGTGGGTTTTTCGTTATACGTATATTACTAATAATAATAGTCAAAAAAGTCTAAAACCGATACAAGGCAGCCGACTGCAGATTGTACGAGTAGTACATCTAAGAAGGGTAACACCGTAGCGGTTTAGTACTTCTTTGAATATATACTAAACCTTGCTAGTTAGCTCAGGCAGTGCTTCGAATAGATCCGCTTCTAAGAAGTAATCAGCAACGCTAGCGATAGGTGCTTCTGGATCATTGTTGATAGCAACGATGACTTTAGAATCTTTCATACCAGCCAAGTGCTGAATCGCGCCTGAGATACCAGCTGCGATATATAGCTGCGGTGCAACGATTTTACCCGTTTGACCGACCTGCATATCGTTTGGTACGTATCCTGCATCGACAGCAGCACGTGATGCACCAACAGCAGCGCCTAGCTTATCAGCTAATGGCTCAATGTATTTAGTGAAGTTTTCACCGTTTGCTAGTGCACGACCACCAGAAACCACGATACCAGCTGAAGTCAACTCTGGACGATCTGACTTAGCCATTTCTTCATTAACAAAGCTAGCTTTACCAGTTTCTTGTACGTTATCGATAGTTTCGACAGTCGCTGAACCGCCTTCGCTTGCCACTGGGTCAAACGCAGTGGTACGTACGGTTAGTACAACTTTGTTTTCTGTTGTTTTCACTGTTGCTGTCGCATTGCCTGCATAGATAGGACGCTCAAACGTTTGCGCATCTACCACACCTGAGATTTCAGACAACATGCTTACGTCAAGTAACGCTGCAACGCGTGGCATAAAGTTTTTACCAGTCGTGGTTGCAGCCGCTAAGATATGGTTGTAATCACCAGCGATATCGGCAACCAATAGCGCCACGTTACCTGCCAATTGATGCTCATAAGCAGCGTTGTCAGCCAATAGTACTTTAGTCACGCCTTCCGCTTTTGCCGCTTCGTCAGCTGCTGCTTGTGCAGCACTACCAGCAACCAATACATGGATATCATCACCCATTTGTTTAGCAGCAGCGATAGTGTTCAAAGTTGCCTTTTTTAGACTGGCATTGTCATGTTCTGCATATACCAAAATTGCCATGGTTTTAGTCCTTTTTTATTCGTATCGTCTATTCACGTCATGAGATTGTCTGTGTACAAAATTACGGGTATGGCGAATATTAAATCAACCTAATCAAACGGGTAACTCTGTACATGATATGCCGTAGCGAAGTCTTAGATTACTTTAGCTTCGTTTTTTAGCTTCTCAACCAACTCATCTACTGAACCTACTGTAATACCAGCTTTACGGTCAGCAGGTGGCACAACTTTAATAATTTCTTGCTTAGATGTCATATCAACACCGAAATCAGCTGGTGTTTTTTCATCAAGTGGCTTTTTCTTCGCTTTCATGATGTTAGGCAATTTGGCATAACGTGGTTCATTCAAACGTAGATCAGTCGTGATAACTGCTGGCAAATCAAGAGCAACCGTTTGTAGACCGCCATCGATTTCACGTGTTACGTTTACTTTGTCGCCTTCAACTTTCACTTCTGATGCAAACGTACCCTGACCAATACCCATCAATGCTGCTAGCATCTGACCAGTTTGGTTATTGTCATCATCGATTGCCTGTTTACCTAGTAAGATAATATCAGTACTTTCAGTTTCAGCGATATTTTTTAGAATCTTAGCAACTTGTAATGGATATGGTTTTTCGTCACTTACTACTAACACACCGCGGTCAGCACCTAACGCTAAGGCTGCACGAATCTGCTCTTGTGATTCTTTTGGACCGATTGAGGCAACAATGATCTCATCAATGACGCCAGCTTCTTTTAGACGAACCGCTTCTTCTACTGCGATTTCATCAAAAGGGTTGATTGACATTTTAGTGTTTGATAAGTCAACGCCAGTGTTGTCGGCTTTTACACGAACTTTTACGTTATAATCAATGACACGCTTGACCGCTACTAATGCTTTCATACGTTCCTCGTTTATTAATGTTATGAGTTAAAATTTGTCAGTTAAGAACCAAAGTTTCGTTGTGGTTCAAATTGTCGTTCAAAATACTGCTCAAGGTTATTACTACATCAACAGAATATAGTTAACTAAGAGATTTGAGCCAATATCTAAGAGCATATTAGCATTGTATCTCTTACTAATGAAATCTGTTAAAGCTAAGCCAACCGTTATTATCAGACCTATGTATCTTGCGTGAGCAGGCAGATAAGGTCAAGACACCGCCGTGAATAATGCGTCATAAATTTGTCAACATTCTACAATAGATAGTCTATAAGCACTTTGTTCTACAACTTTTGGGTTCAATAATCTTAAATACTCGTACCTTTATAGCATTCTCAGCCTTGAGGTTACTTAATATTTTGTTATTATTTATCTCTTTGAAGTTAATAGATAAGAATAACTAGCTCATCTAGACCTATGATTTACTATTCTTACTAGAGTTAATTAATAATTCACTGTCACGTATATCATCAAATAAAGACCAATCAGGTTCGACATTATTATTCTTAATGACACTCATATCACCTGTCGTCTCCATAATTACCGCAAATACTTCTGTTTTCGCTTTGATGCCGTTTTTACGTAGAACTTCTTGGACATCACTAGTGCTAAGATTGGCTTCCTTAAGATTATCTTCTAAGTATTTACCGTGAGCCATTATAATAATAGCTTGATTGTCTATCAGCGCTTTTAGTGGCTTTATCCTGCGCCTGATGACTGAAATAATACCCTGAATTAAAAATAACACCGCAACAGCAAATAATCCCTGAAATAGAGACGGCTTATCTGACAACACAGTCGACGCCAATATACTACCAATACCAACGGTCATTGCAAAATCATAGCTTGATAACTTAGAAAAACTACGCAGACCCATTAGCCGAGTAAACAGCATGAGCCCTGCATAAAAACCTACTGCAGATAAAGAAATTCCAAGCACCTGTTGCCAGTCAATTGAAAGCCAATTTTCCCATTTCATAATACAACCTTATCCATTACATCTCTATTAAACCAGCATTCGTCATTACCTGATGATGTTAATTCTTAAAATCAATAGCACTTTGTAATCGCGAAAAGATTCCATAAAAAAAGCAACCTGATAAGAGGTTGCTTTTTTTTAAAGTTGGTACAGTATTTTTATTGTTTTAACAAACAAAGTAATCAATGCAAATTGATAATCTTGTAGCAATCAAACCAACTGAAATTCAGTTAGCTCAATAATTCATAAGATTAGATAGCTTCGATTTGCTCAGCTTGTGGGCCTTTTTTGCCATCACCTAAGATGAAAGACACTTTTTGGCCTTCGGCTAAAGTTTTGAAACCGTTACCTTGGATAGCGCTGTAGTGAGCAAATACGTCTTGTCCGCCATTGTCTTGAGCGATAAAACCAAAACCTTTAGCTTCATTAAACCACTTTACAGTGCCTTCAACTTTATCTGACATAAATTTTCCTGACTCTTTAACTGTTGGCGAGACGTGTGTCATCACCGATTAATTGATATATACCCTAATACTTTCTGCTAAATGCAGCGGTCAAAAATACAAAATAACCATAAAGAAAACTTGGATTTTTTACCTTAAATATTTTGAGTACAGTCTGATTATAACAGCTTTCCATAGGAGTAACAGTCTAAATTGCTGATTTTTGTAAATAAATACTAACCATTGCATTAAGCTAATATCAATAGCGCCTAGTTTTATATCTTATTGATATAAAACATTTTTTATTTTTAAATACGCTGCAGATTTACAGGTATATCTATAAGTGATCAGATCAGCACAAAAAATAGTATGTTGAAATACTGATTATTGTAACGGCGATGTTGGCAACCATGCTGAACTCAATACGAGCAAACATAACGCAAAAAACACCAACGAAAATGACTGACTGTAGGCAATATATTTGGGTGGAATGACCAGATCTTTAGGAGAATCAGGAATGCCTTTGCGCTTCAATAACTTGGTGCCATATATCCAGCCAAAGGTCGTGTAGATACCATATGCCGCAGGAACCGCAATCGCTAACGGGGTCAAATCGATGACATATAAAGCCACCACTGATACAAAGAACCATAAGGTATCTAACAATGAACTGACTTTAAAAAATTTAGATTGAGGCAGTTTGCCATCAGTCTGTTTGAGCATCTCTCCTTCTATCCAAATTAAAACTGCTACCACAGCGCTAAGAGTAATATATACGAATTGCGGCGTTAGCCAGTCTGGATAAGATATTTGCACAGCATACAACCTATTATCTATAGAAAGTGGGAATGAAGCATTTATCTGCTTCGCATACTCAAAAATGGATGAAAATAATGACGAATGTTAGCAGCAAAGACGCTCTGACCAATGTCAAGATGCCTGCTTATATTGGGTAGTGATTACTGATTTTCAACCAATAATCCTTATTCAAATCAAAGTTCAAAAAACCTATGGATCAACCCGCATAAAAAAACCCGTGCTATCAAGTGATAACACGGGCTACTTAATTCTAAAGCAGACTCTTATCTATATGAGCCTTAGTTTTTGTCTTTATCGATGATTTTGTTACCACCGATCCATGGCATCATGCCACGTAGCTTAGCACCAGTGGTTTCGATCTGATGGTCCGCGTTGTTACGACGACGCGCCGTCATTGATGGGTAGTTGGTTGCACCTTCAGAGATGAACATCTTCGCGTATTCACCAGACTGAATGCGTTTTAGTGCGTTACGCATGGCTTCACGTGACTGCTCGTTGATGACTTCAGGACCAGTAACATATTCGCCGTACTCAGCGTTGTTACTGATTGAATAGTTCATGTCAGCGATACCGCCTTCATACATCAAATCAACGATAAGCTTTAGCTCGTGTAGACACTCAAAATAAGCCATTTCTGGTGCATAGCCCGCTTCTGTTAGCGTCTCAAAGCCCATTTTAACCAGCTCTACTGCGCCACCACAAAGTACGGCTTGCTCACCGAATAGATCCGTTTCAGTTTCATCTTTAAACGTTGTTTCGATGATACCTGAACGACCGCCACCAACACCAGCAGCATACGATAATGCTAACTGTTTGGCTTGTCCAGAAGCATCTTGGTAGATAGCGATAAGGTCAGGGATACCGCCGCCTTTAGTAAACTCTGAACGTACAGTATGACCTGGTGCTTTTGGAGCAACCATGATGACATCAAGATCACCACGTGGTACAACTTGGTTATAATGAATGGCGAAACCATGAGCGAAAGCTAACGTAGCGCCCTCTTTGATATTTGGTTCGATCACATCGTTATAAAGCTCTTTTTGGAACTCATCAGGCGTCAAAATCATGACGACGTCAGCCGCTTTTACCGCGTCTTCTACTTCAGCAACTTTTAGACCAGCATTTTCTGCTTTTTTCCATGAACCTGAGTTGGCGCGTAGACCAACAGTTACATCGACGTCTGAGTCTTGTAGGTTAAGCGCATGTGCATGGCCTTGTGAACCATAACCAATAATAGCAACTTTTTTACCTTGGATAATTGATAGATCACAATCTTTGTCATAATAAACGTTCATAAATAGAGTCCTTGTTCTCAATCATGGCTTGCCATGGATAGTAAGCGCTTATGCTACAGTCAATATAATATAACCAAGATAAGCGCTTTGTTGATTAGAAAAATAAATCTTAATTAAACTGGTTTTAATAAATACCTAAATGCTGAGTGTCTTTTCACCACGGGCTATACCGATGACACCTGAGCGAACCACTTCCATAATACGCTCACGGCCAAGCACATCGATAAATCCATCAAGTTTGGCTTTGTCGCCCACGATTTGAATCGTATATAGGTTCGAATTTACATCAACGATTTGTGCACGGAAAATATCTGCGCTGCGTTTAATTTCTTCACGAATACTGCCTGTTGCACGAACTTTGATGAGCATCAATTCACGCTCAACGTGTACATTCTCGGTCAGATTAAGCACTTTAACCACTTCAATCAACTTATGCAATTGTTTGGTGATTTGCTCAATTCTTTCAGGTGATGTAATGGTCGTGACCGTTAGACGTGAGATACTTGGATCATCAGTAGGTGCGACGTTCAATGTTTCGATATTATAGCCACGTTGTGAGAACAAGCCGACTAAACGCGACAACGAACCCGCTTCGTTTTCCATCAATACCGAAATCAGATGTTGTTGTTGCATTAGGTACGCTCCCCTTTTGTTAACCACATATCACGCATGGCCTGTCCAGCGATTTGCATTGGATATACATGCTCATTACGATCGACATAAACATCGATAAATACCAGTTTGTCTTTTATAGCCATTGCTTCAGCCAATTGTGCTTCCATGGTCGCAGGATCAGTGATTTTAATACCTACGTGACCATAACTTTCAGCCAATTTGACAAAATCTGGTAAGGAGTTCATATAAGACTGGGCATGACGACCTTCATACAACATATCTTGCCACTGCTTCACCATACCAAGCTGCGCATTGTTCAGGTTCAAGATTTTGACTGGTAGATTGTACTGTAGGCAAGTCGATAGCTCTTGGATATTCATCTGAATAGAGCCTTCACCTGTAATACACACCACATCACGCTCAGGGTTAACAAGTTTCGCTGCCATTGCATATGGCAAACCAACACCCATCGTACCTAGACCACCTGAGTTCAACCACTGCCGAGGCTCATCGTATGTATAGTAAAGGGCTGCAAACATCTGATGCTGACCAACATCACTAGTGATAATAGCTTTGCCATCAGTGACTTTGCACAACGCCTGTACGGCGCTCTGTGGTTTGATGCCATTGTCTGTGCTGGTGTCATAGCGTAAGCCATGACGCTTGCGCCACTCATTGATTTGTGACCACCAGTCTAGCAATGCGTGTTGCTCTAATTGCTTATCGTGACCAACGATATCTAGCATGTCCGTTAAGACAGATTTTACATCGCCTACGATAGGAATATGCGCCATAATCGTTTTTGAGATTGACGCTGGATCAATATCGATGTGGATAATGGTGGCATTAGGGCAGAATTTTTTAACGTTGTTAGTCACACGATCATCAAAACGCGCGCCGACAGCCAAAATTACATCAGCATGATGCATACTCATATTGGCTTCGTAAGTGCCATGCATACCTAGCATACCTAAGAACTGACGATCTGAGCCAGGGAACGTACCAAGACCCATCAAGGTATTGGTCACAGGTAAATTCAGGCGATGCGCAAGATCTGTTAACTCTTCGTGCGCCTTACTCCAAATCACACCGCCGCCTGCATAAATAACAGGACGCTGCGCTGCTAATAGCGTCTCAACAGCTCTTTTTATCTGTCCACTGTGACCTTTGAGTGAAGGCTGGTATGAACGTATGAATACTTCTTCTGGATACTCGTATGCGTGTTTTTCGCTAGGCGCAGTCATATCTTTTGGCACGTCGATAACAACAGGACCTGGACGTCCAGACTGCGCGATATGGAATGCCTTTTTGACAATCGCAGGAATCTCGCTTGCATGGCGTACTTGAAAACTATGCTTAACGATCGGACGAGATACCCCAACCATATCTGTTTCTTGGAAGGCATCTTCACCGATCAGACTACTTGGTACCTGACCTGAAATCACGACCATCGGTACTGAATCCATAAAAGCTGTTGCGATCGCCGTCACAGTATTTGTAGCACCAGGTCCTGAGGTTGCCAATACAACGCCCGTGTTACCCGTTACTCGCGAATACGCATCTGCCATATGACCGGCCGCCTGCTCATGGCGTACCAAGATATGTTCGATTGCTTCTTGCTGAAACAGTGCATCATAAATGTGTAAGACGGCACCACCTGGATAACCAAAGATGTACTCGACACCTTCGTCAGTCAGTGCTTGCACCAGCATTTCAGCACCCGATAGCATCACAGGCTGTGCACTACCTTCTGCAAGACGTTGTTGCTTTTGCTCAAAATTTTTGGCGGCATTACCCGTTTGGGTGTGTCCCGTCATGTTCGGACTTTGCGTGGTTTGCGTCACTGTCATCACCTTTTTTTGCGGCGAGAATTTGCGGGATTCTATGAGCAAAAATAATCACTTATCGTCATTATTCCCACTACCTGAATTATCGCTAATTCTTGTCCATATCAAGAATATCTGCCTAGTCAGTTTCATCAGAAATGTCTTGTGCGACAATACTAATCAAACATAGCAGTGTATTTTAGGTCAGCTCTGTGATAGATGTTTATCGATATACAGTGACAAGATGCGAGTGCATCTATAAAAGAAGGCGCTTATTATTGAATAATTCATACTAGTAAGTATTTACTGTGAATTTATTTATACAGATGCATTAGTACAAACTATAAAAAACTTCAGAGCCAATGCCAAACAGTAAGATCTTTAAAACTTACAATAGGCTTGAGCGAAATCTCTTAACGGCATACTAGTTCGCATTTGATACAACTACTAAAAGCACATTTAGCACATTTCAAATAATAAGTTTATCTTAGTCATTGTAGACAGATAAGTCCGGAGACAATGTATCGCTAACAATAGTAGTCATTGTGCCACCATGCTTGCTATATCATTATCACAAAGGAAATAAAACTGCGTAAGCTACTGATAAGTACTTCGTAGTTTTATTTCTCAAGTGCCACGGCCACATCATAAAAGCCGCTCACTGACCAATCAACTGCTATTATATTCGACGGTTTGCGAGTTATTGTCAAGAAAAACTTCTAAAGCCTATTACAAACTATTAGTTATCAATTAATATACATTGATAAGTATTATTTGCTAAAATCAGATGTCGATACATTATTACTACCAATAAAACGTTCAAGTGTTATATTTACACTCATATACATTTGATTTTTATTAATTATGAGGTTCGCTACTATGGCGTATACGTCTAAGATAAATACTACTGCTAAACTTTTGATGAGTACTGCGTGTATGCTAATGCTATCTATGAATGCCAGTCAGGCTATACAAGTTTATAAATCTATTGGCGCGCACGGTGAAGTGAAATACAGCCAACATGCACCGCAAACTGGCAGCAATATCGAACTGATTGAGTTTCGTAGTGACGGTAGACAAAACAACGCAGGACAAATGGCAGGAAAAACAGATCCCAATCAGAGCAGCAACGCCCAAACTGCAGAAGAGCAGCGAGTGGCGGCACTTGAAGCACGTATTAAAGAACAAGAAGCTCAGGCTAATGCTCAACGCTGCCAGTCATTGCGTAACAACTTGACCAATCTAAATGTAGGCGGACGTATATACGAGATGGATGCTAACGGTAAACGTGAATATTTAGATGGTCGTGAGATTGAGCTTAAGCGCGAGCGCGTACAGCAAGCAATCACGCAGTATTGCTCTAATTCTTCTACCTAGTTAGATCTCTTGATAGCAAATATCAAACTATCATAAGCTGCATTACGTGACGAATGGCTGCTGGCATATCCTGAGCTTGTAGCCCTCGTTGCCCTACTAACAATGTATTGGTGTCGCTATAGTGATTATTCACCTGATTGACTAATACATCTCCTGCAAACCCATGTATAAGAACTGCTTGATGTAAGCTGCACGCCTCTGCTGATAGATCTTGCTGTGCCAATAGCCCAGCGGTCACCCCAGAGAGCACATCACCCATACCAGCGGTTGCCATGCCAGCATTACCTACATTACAGACGTATATTTGCTCTTCTTGCTCTAACACTAACGACCCTGCCCCTTTTAGCACCCAGTCACCACCATATGTCGTAGCACACTGTTTTATAGCTTGTAGTCTATCTGACTCAATCTCACTGACTTTCTGATCGAGCAATCTAGCTGCTTCGCCACTATGTGGTGTCAAGCAAACCCGATGATGAGCGCTATATTCTCTTAACTCTGTTACCAGCTTATGGTTATCTATATGCAGTGACGCCAAATGATAAAGCCCGTCGGCATCAATCACAATTAACTTTTCGTCTGCTATCGCAGCCTGTAAATAATCAATAAATAACGCTTTGGCTTTTTGGTCACGACCAAGTCCCATCCCAATAGCAACGACACTGGCCTGTTTAATTAAGTCTTTTACGCCGCTTGCGTCATGCAAATTAATAGTCATCGCATCTGGCAGTGAGGTCAGCAATGACCCATGAAAATTCTCATGGCAGGCAACGGTAATCTTCCCAGCACCTGTCGCCATCGTACTGGCCGCAGACAGTATTGCAGCACCGCCCATACCTTGAGAGCAATCGACGCGATTTCCACCAATGACCAGCACATGTCCATAACTACCTTTATAGCTGTTTTGGCGTCGCGGCTTCATACTATGTGCAGCCGTCAGCAGCGTAGCAACTGGCTCAAATGCTTGATTGGAATTTTTCGCAGCTATCATATGATGTTTAGCTGTTTGGTGAAGCACCATTTGATAAGGTATCAACGGTATATCAACTACGTCTCCGCTATAGTCTGTACCATCTTTAGTGTGTAGACCAAGCTTACGGGCAATCAGGCACAAAGTCACTTCAGCTTGTATTGCTATTCGATCGAACACTTCACCAGTAGAGGCTACTAATCCACTCGGAATATCAACTGCAATTGCCAGTGCGTCATTTTGCTGAGTAAGACGATTAAAAGTACTAATAGCTGATTTGTAAGCGCCTTCTGGTGCACGATCTAAGCCAATACCAAACAGTGCATCGATGTATATATCAGCTGGCAAGCCTATTTTATCCGAGTCATTGTGATCAATCATGTCTTCAAATCGTTGATAGCTACAACTGCTCGCTAGTGTTATCCGTAATGCTTTTGTCGCATCAGTTATACGATTATCACTTCCGTCTTTATCACTAGGAGTTTTAGAAGCTGCTGACTGTACATCAATATTCAAATCATTTTCGCTAAAGCCAACCGTTATTACTTCTACTTGCCAGCCAGCTTGCTGTAAATAATGAGCAATAAGCCAGCCATCACCACCATTGTTACCTTTCCCTACCCAGATACTCACTCGACGTGAATGAGCACTACGGTGATAAACGTTAGTGCTGGCAGAATGGCTAGCACTGACCTCTCTTTGCTCATGAATCTGCTCTATTTGCTGCACCATTTGCCAAGCTGCTTGTTTCATCAAAGCAAAGCTATCGTACCCTTCTGCAAACCAAGCCTGCTCCATCGCATAAACCTGCTCACTACTGTATAGCGCAATCGGTTTTCTATTTTTTATAAGTGATAAATCGGCACTATTTTTCATAACTTATCCTTGGTATTTCTACTAATTTCTTATTTTATCTGAATTTGATTGTTCATCTCTGATAACAGCTTATCAAAAGCTTACGGCGGCTTATGTATCAATATGAATGTGAGTTTATTGTCTTTTATACTTGCACTCATTGCTCACTGGCTTATCATAGCGGTATTCACATTATCTCTGATTATTAGCTATACACAACCTGACTGAAATAAACGAGAAATCACCTAATAAGCACCTACTTTCTATGTCTACTGATAAAAACAAAATTGCCGTCACAAACCCAACTGTGTTTGCAACCGTAGCAGATGTTAAGCAATGGATTACAACGCAAGCACAGACATTGGGATTTGCTGATTGTGGCTTTTTATCCGTACACCATCCTTTATTTACTAAGCAAATTGAACAGCTACAGAAGTGGCTTGCTAAAGGCTATGAAGGTCAACTACAGTTTATGCACAACAATCATGATCTACGCGCTCACCCTGACCAACTAGTCGAGGGCGCAAAAACCATCATCAGTGTACGTATGGATTACCTAACTCAAGCACCGACGCCGCGCGCTGTCACTGATAACGACCATCCAAATAAAGGTATCATTGCGCGTTATGCAAGAGGCCGCGACTACCATAAAATCATGCGTAGTCGTCTAAAGCAATTGGCCTTGAAGATAGAAACAATGCTCCCTGAATGGCAACATCTAGATATCGGTTCAGAAAAAAAATTTGTGTTTAGACCTTTTAGCGACTCGGCGCCTATCTTTGAGCGGCCTATTGCCGATGCAGCAGGTCTTGGGTGGACAGGTAAGCATACGCTACTTATAAACAAACAAGCTGGCTCATTCTTTGTACTCGGTGAGCTGTTTTTGAGCCTTGAGCTGCCCGATGACAAACCAGTCAAGGAGCATTGTGGTAGTTGTAGCGCTTGTATTGATATATGCCCTACTCAAGCGATTGTAGCACCCCATGAACTCAACGCCTCGGCTTGTATCTCCTATTTGACTATCGAGCATGATGGCATTATAGATACCAAGTATCGACGCGCGATAGGCAATCGGGTCTTCGGCTGTGATGATTGTCAGCTAATCTGTCCTTGGAATCGCTATGCCAATCTTACTACCGTTGATGACTTCGCCCCAAGGCATGGGTTAGATAATAGTAGCTTACTTGAACTGTGGCAGTGGGAAGAGGATGATTTTATGAAGAACACCCAAGGTAGCCCATTAAGACGCACTGGCTATGTAAATTTTTTACGTAATATCGCTATTGGACTTGGCAATGCTAATGCCAGCTTAGAAGTGATCGAACAGTTGAATTCAAAACTAACCATGCACAATGACATGCTAGATGAGCATATCGAATGGGCCTTAACTGAGCAGCAGAGTAAGCTGGATTTGGTTAATTAATACCATTTTACGGTCATCAAATTCTATTAAGACAAGATAGTTGTTTGAAATGTATAGTATGCAAAAAGCCTCTTAATAATAAGAGGCTTTTTTAATTAAACTACTATATTTGAAATATATTGTTTTTATAATCGTCTTTTCAAATACTATGGTTTTGGAATACGTAATACTTGGCCTGGATATATTTTATCTGGATCAGACAACATTGGCTTGTTCGCTTCAAATATTTTCATATAGTCGCCAGATGAACCATAAACTTCTTTAGCAATCTTAGACAGGCTGTCACCAGATTTTACCGTGTACATTGTAGATTCAGGTGCATCTTCTTCAATGTCGATATTGTCGATAACTTTTGCGACGTTTTGTACATTACCAATAGCGATGATAGCCTTTTCACGATCAGCTTGGGTTTTAGCATTACCACTTATTTCTGCAGTATCTGTAGAACCATTATATTTAATCTTTAGATTACTGATATCAAGATTTTGCTGCTGAATACGGCGCAGCAGAATGTTCGCAACTGATTGCGCACTCGGCTCACTACTCTCGACTGGTGTATTAACATCCGCTTTCGTTTCTGTCTTAGCGTCATGCTTTTCATCATCACGGTTAAAAATCTTATCACCGATATCTTTTGCAAAGCTAAACATACCCATATATCTACTCCTTGAAATATTGTTATTTATCGTTGTTTCAATAAAGCACGTAGTCGAAAAACATGTTAAATATCTGACTAGTGCTTTTTCCTATGAATCACCATTATGAGTATAAACAAAGTAAACTGAGGTAGACAGTAAGAGTATGTTGAATAATGTTGAATTGACGTAGCCAATGTTAATTTCGATTGTCCTGTTTAAAGTGTTAGTCATATGCTCATAAAAAAACCGCCTATCTATAAGATAGGCGGCATCATAATTTTGCTAAATAAGTAGCAAATTATAGTTGAGCTTGTACGTAATCGATTGCTTTTTGAACAGTAGTCAATTCTGCAGAATCTTCATCAGGAATAGTGATACCAAAATCACTTTCAAATGACATAACCAATTCAACTAGGTCTAGAGAATCGGCACCTAGGTCTTCCATAAATGAAGCATCGTTGTTGATTTCTTCAACATTCATGCCTAGTTGCTCAGCTACTGCTGCTTTTACTCTTAACTCGATATCATTACTCATGTAGATCACTCCGTTATCATCTATTATTTTTAATAAACTGCCATAGCGTCTTATTTAAACTCTATAGCATGATATATAAAATGCGTTTGCCAGACTAGTATTACTGTCTGAGTACTTTATGACATGTTATACAGTCTGTCTGATGTCTAATAAAGCCCTGCTATCATACAGGGCTCTGACTCAAAAGTATCCGTCATTATAGCACCCTTTATTATAGTTTACACTCGTTCACACAGTTTTTTATTATAACTATGTAACGCTCGTATATTGACTACATATACATGCCACCATTGACGGGAATAACAGCCCCTGTGATATAGCTGGCCTCATCGCTAGCTAAGAAATGTACCGCTGCAGCGATGTCTTCTGGCTGACCAAGACGACTGATAGGTACAGCATCTAACATAGAGTTCAATAGGCGCTCATCAAGCTCATCTGTCATATCCGTTTCGATCAAACCTGGTGCCACGCAATTGATGGTCACTTGACGTGAACCAATCTCTCGTGCAAGCGTACGGCTAAACCCTTCTACACCTGCTTTAGTCGCAGCATAATTGGATTGGCCTGCATTGCCCATTTGAGCAACGACAGAGGTGATGTTGATAATACGGCCGCGGCGTGCTTTCATCATGCCACGTACGGCACGTTTGCTCATGCGATATATTGAGGTCAAATTGGTATCGATAACATTTTCCCAGTCATCATCTTTCATGCGCATCAGTAGGCCATCTTGGGTAATACCTGCATTATTGACCAATACTTGTACCGCGCCATAAACGCTTTCAATCTCTTCAAACAACTTATCAATTTGAGCAGTATCACGTACGTCTAAAACACGACCAATACCGCCAGTATCATGAAGATAATCATCGATCAGCTCAGCGCCCTTCTCTGTGGTCGCGGTTCCAATGACAAAATGCCCTTCTTTGGCAAAACGTTTGGCCACTGCCTTACCAATACCTCGGCTAGCACCAGTTACTAATGTAATTGTACGGCTCATGATAACACCTCCAATAATTTTTCTAGACGGGCAGGCTTGTCAGTAGGATAGCTTGCGATTGGCTGTGCCTGACGCTTCGCCAAATTGCTCAGTACATTACCACTGCCACATTCGATTAAGATATTAATTTGTTTATCAGCTAGCTCTTGCATGGTTTTTGACCATAGGACAGGTTCGCTTAACTGTTCGGTCAATGCTTGTTTGATACCTACCGCACTGGTTTCAACGCGCGCATGACGGTTTTGTATCACTGGAATGGTTGCTTGATCAAACTTAATATCCGCTAATATCTCAGTCAATGCATTGCTGGCAGGTTCCATAAGAGCGCAATGAGACGGTACACTTACTTTTAGAGGAACAGATTTTTTGCCAGTGTTTTTGACTTTATCAACAACAGCGTTAACACCAGCAGCGTTACCCGAAATAACCACTTGTCCGGGACTATTAAAGTTGGCTGCACCAACCACGGCATCTTCAACGTGCTCGGTGGCTTGTTCACACAAGTTTTCGACACGGTTATCTTCTAGTCCCAATACTGCAGCCATAGCAGTATCGACGCCTACAACGGCCTCTTGCATCAACTGGCCACGCTTATGTACCAAAGTGACTGCATCACCCAGCGATATCACATTGGCAGCACACAGGGCACTGTACTCACCCAGAGAATGACCAGCTAAATAACAAGGTGTCTCTTCTATTTTTTGTTGTAGGACACGCCAAATAGCAATACTAGCTGTCAAAAGCGCAGGCTGAGTGTATTGAGTTTGATTGAGTTTTTCTTCGTCCTGACAGATTGCCCACAAATCCTCACCAAGCGCATCACTCGCTTCGGTAAATGTATCGCGTATCTCTGGATAGATTTCAGCAAGCTCACTCGTCATTGCGACTGCTTGAGATCCTTGACCAGGGAAGATAACTGCGATACGAGCGGGTTGCTTTTTTACCATATCGGGTACAGAAGCCATAACCAATATTCCTTATCTGATTAGAAATATCCCTAAAAACAATGGGGTGTATTATATTATTAGATGTTATACAAAGCCGCTACTTAAATTATTTATGTAAGAAAACGGATTGTCAGTAAACTATACACTGACAAACGCTATTATCATAGCGGATGCAAACCAAACAGCAATAGTAACGCTGCCCAAATTAGAGGAGCAGATTATATCAGCACATTTTCAAATCTACTAAAAATAACAAGCAAATTGAGCAATGAGTCTAGCTACAAATGACAAAAAACCAAGTTATCCAGCCACATAATATATGATAGCGAAATAACTTGGCTTTTTTTAGCTCAAAACTTATTGACTAATAACAATTAGACAAAAATAATAATAGTCACCAGCACTATTATTATCTTCGCCTAAGCTGTCATAGAGCCAATGTCTTAGGCGTCTTGGCTGACTTTGAACAGTTGACGACCACGGTAGAAACCATCTTTAGTCATGTGATGACGACGATGTTTTTCACCAGTAGTAGCATCTACGCTTAGTTCAGCAATTTCCATACGGTGATGTGAACGGCGCATGTCACGACGAGAACGGCTTTTACGACTTTTTTGAACAGCCATGATATAGCTCCTATACTTAAAAGGGATAAGCTTGAAATTCAGCTTAAGTCGATACTGACAGAGGCTATGTAATCATAACAACCTAAGTCTTAAGCATCATTAGTTAAATAGATTGCCACTCACATAAAACACTAGCTAAGGCAGAATTCTATAAAAAATTTACCCAGTTAGTTTCTATCAGCAAGCAACAGGTTGCTCGAATGCAATAAACCGGACATTATACGCATGTTTATTAAATTAATAAAGCCCTGCCTCGCACTCTTCTGTACAAAGCTGATAAAAGGTTTTTAAATGCATCGAGTAGATAATTTTGGTGCTTATAGTTTGCCTTTTAGCGAGGCTAAGGCAGCAAAAGGGTTTTCGCTTTCCTCTTCTTCTGGTATCTCGCCAAACTGCTCAACAGACATTTCACAATCATCGTGCTTTGGCGCCATTGGCATTTTGAGCAAGATCTCATCTTCTACCAATTTCTTAAATGGTAATAGACGCTCTGGAGATTGCTCAGTGACGATCTCATCCAGCAACAAATAGTCTTGCTCTTCATCAACCAAACGTACCTGACTGTCATTTTCTAGTAACGCAATGTCATAGTCATCAGACAAATCTATAGCGATTGGTTGCAAACAGCGCTGACAAGTTAGCCAAACCTCACCAGTTAACGTAAATGCTAGGTGCAAGACGTTATTGTGACGATACAAGTTGGCATCGAGCTGTATGCCTGACTGTTCATGCTCAGTACTTAGAGTAGTAGCAAGACGATCAAACGAGTTTGGTTTTACCTCTCCTGACCATTCATAACCAGTGTCTGCCCATTTATCTAAGGAGATGTTCTCAGGCATACCAGTAGATGCAGGCGCTTTTTTATTGTCATCGTGCGATGCTGACGGTTTAGTTTCTGGAGTGCTTGACATGCGCGGCCTCATTGATCAAAACGGTGTATAATATTGCCTGCCATACTAACGGAAAGTACCATATTCTGCTAGCGATAGTATGTTAAGATTTTTTGATAGTAAATTTGTTTAAGCTCCTTTACTACTTACCTTTTTATCTAAAGTTTTTTGTCTTTAGTATCTATTAAGTCAATGTCTTCTCTATGAATCTATCCAATAATAAAATTGATTTTTCTGATTTGCTTCCTGCTGTTGTAGCAAGTTCGTTGCTTCAGCAGCTTACTAAATCAGATAGTCGTACTGAAAATACACCTAATAGTAAACTGTATCTCGATACAAATGTAGATTTAACCGAGTGGAGAAATCAATGGCAAGGATTGTCTACTACTCAGCCCAATAGTACTCACTCAACAGAATCGATAGTTGATAGCGAACGATTATCTACCGATTGGCTGATGCAGCTATTTAATACTTTGTTTTCTGATCAGCAAGTTATATTGGCTCGTAGCGATAATGAGCCTGAGTATTTTCCTGCTCAGGGTAATAAACCTGCGAGAATTGAATTTGCCCATGGATTTTTTGCAAGTGCGCTTCACGAAATCAGTCATTGGTGCGTAGCTGGTGTCACTCGCAGGCAGCTGCCTGATTTTGGCTACTGGTATGCTCCAGATGGACGGTCAGCGGCTCAACAACAAGCATTTGAGCGTGTAGAAATCAAACCTCAAGCATTGGAGTGTTTGTTTACTTTGGCTTGTGGACGGCACTTCCAAGTCTCACAAGATAACTTGTTTGCCGACTTCGATACTAGTAGTAGCACCTTCGCCAGTGATGTTTATAAACAGGTAGAAAGCTATATATCCAAACCTCATACGCTGCCACGTGACGCTAAGACTTTATTAACTGTATTACTTAGCGTTTGTAAGACGTCTTCATCTGAAATCAACGCTTAATTTGACTTACTTAGCTTCCCTACTTATTAACGATTTTCTACGGTTGGTAACGCCTTACCACTAAACTTATATCCGCTTTAAGCTATACTGGTAACTGAAGTGATATTTTTTGAGATATCAATCTACTTCACTTTTAAAGTAACTTTTCTAAAATATTCAGTAATTGAATCACATCTAATCTATTAGGAAAAAAATTTTCTCAATTAAAAATCAATAATTATAAAATAAGGAACCACTATGGAAGTTTTCTATATTCATCCCGACAATCCGCAGCCACGTCTCATTGAGCAAGCCGCTAACCTATTACGCAAAGATCAATTAATCATTTACCCTACTGATACCAGTTACGCTTTTGGTTGTCGTTTGGGTGCAAAAGACGCTTTAGCTAAGCTTAAACAAATCCGTCAACTTGATGATAAACATCAATTTACACTACTTTGCCGCGACTTAAGCGAGATTGCCAACTACGCAACAGTTGATAACGTGCAGTTTAAACAGCTTAAAGCCCACACCCCTGCCCCTATTACTTTTATTCTTAATGCCACCAAAGACGTACCGAAAAAACTAGCTCATGCAAAGAAAAAGACTATTGGTATTCGTGTACCTAGCAATCCTATTGCTCAAGCATTATTAGAAGCAATGGATGAACCTATCTTGACCAGCTCTTTAATCTTGCCTGATAGAGACGATATTTTGGACGACCCATTTGAGATTGAAGATTTACTGGATAACCAAATTGATGGACTGATCAACGCAGGTATAAAAACGACCAAACTTACTACTATCGTAGACATGACTAGCAGTATTCCGGAGGTCATTAGACAAGGTGCAGCCGATGTAGATTCATTATTACTCTAAAAGGCCAATAATATAATTGGTCAAATTTAAGACAAAAAAAAGCTCCAATTCAATTGGAGCTTTTTTTTGAAATATGTCTTAAGTGCAAAATTAGTCGCGATCAACTAATTCAACATAAGCCATTGGCGCATTGTCACCATCACGGTAACCGCATTTTACGATACGCAAATAACCACCTGGACGAGTCTGGTAACGAGGACCTAACGTGCCAAATAATTTGCCTACCATAGCTTTGCTACGCATACGGCTGAATGCTAAACGACGATTCGCAACGCTGTCTTCTTTAGCCATAGTGATCAATGGCTCAGCAACGCGACGTAGTTCTTTAGCTTTTGGTAAAGTTGTTTTGATCAGTTCATGCTCAAATAATGAGTTGGTCATGTTCTGAAACATTGCCTTACGATGACTGCCGGTACGACCCAGCTTGACTCCACTCTTACGATGGCGCATAGTCAAAAATCCTTAAAGTTTAACGGCTACGATAAGAAAAGCGATCATCAACACGTAAATCAGCTGGTGGCCAGTTATCTAGGCGCATACCGAGCTCTAAATCTTTAGACGCTAATACGTCCTTGATTTCTGTCAATGATTTCTTACCAAGATTTGGGGTTTTTAGAAGTTCAGTCTCTGAACGCTGTACCAAATCACCGATATAGTAAATGTTTTCAGCTTTCAAGCAGTTGGCTGAGCGAACCGTTAGTTCAAGATCGTCCACAGGGCGTAATAGCACCGGATCAACCTCTTCTTTCTCTTTCACAGGCTCAGGCGCTTCTTCAGCTTCTAGGTCAACAAAGATAGAAATCTGTTGTTGTAAAATAGTGGCTGCTTTACGAATTGCTTCTTCTGGATCTATAGTGCCATTAGTTTCAAGCTCAATGATAAGACGATCAAGATCAGTACGCTGCTCTACACGAGCGTTCTCAACCTGATAAGCAACACGAAGCACAGGACTAAAACTTGCATCAAGCTTTAAGCGTCCAATTGCTTTAGTATCACCATCTTCACGGCGCTGGTTTGCTGGCTCATATCCACGACCCATCACTACACGCAAACGCATCTTAAGATGACCACGGTCGCTCAATGTACCCAAGACCAATTCTGGATTGATGATGTCAACATTGTGCGGCAACGCGATGTCTGCAGCAGTAATAGTGCCTGGACCTTGTTTATCCAAGGTCAAAAATACTTCATTTTGGTCATGAAGTGTAATTGCTAAGCCTTTTAGGTTCAAAAGCAAATCAAGTACGTCTTCTTGCAGACCTTCAAGCGTTGAGTATTCATGGTCAACACCATCAATCTCAGCTTCAATGACTGCAGCACCAGGTAATGAAGATAACAAGATGCGACGCAGAGCATTACCTAGGGTATGCCCAAAGCCGCGTTCTAACGGTTCGAGCGTGACTTTCGCAATCGTTTCGTTAACCGTATCCACATTAATGGCATTCGGCGTTAGAAACTCAGTTGCATTTAGCATCATGATGTCACCTCGATTTATTAAACTGGTTTAATTAACGTTAATTGCTCAATGCTATATTCATAACATTGAGCGTTACGTCATTACTTAGAGTATAGCTCAACGATCAAGCTTTCGTTGATTTCAGCAGGTAGATCAATACGATCAGGCGCATGTTTAAACGTGCCTTGTAGTTTGCTGTGGTCAACATCAAGCCATTCTGGAATACCACGTTGTGTCGCTAATTCGATAGCGTTTTTAATACGTAGCTGTTCGCGAGACTTCTCTTGGATAGCGATGACATCACCATCTTGAAGCTGAATTGAAGGAATGTTCACACGAACAAACTCATCACGGCCAGCTTTTTTTACCATAATAGTACGATGACTAACTAGCTGACGTGCTTCTGCGCGAGTTGAGCCAAAGCCCATGCGATATACAACGTTATCTAGACGGCTCTCAAGCATTGCTAGTAGGTTTTCACCAGTAGCACCACGCTTACGAGCAGCTTCTTTATAGTAGTTAGCGAATTGACGCTCTAGTACACCATAAATACGCTTAACTTTTTGCTTTTCACGCAACTGTAGAGCATATTCTGAGGTCTTGTTACGGCTTACGCCATGTTGACCTGGTGGACGACCAGCTTTTTTCGTTTTTACGTCATACGGTTTAACGCCAGACTTAAGGCCTAAATCCGTACCTTCACGACGTGATAATTTCAGTTTTGGTCCAATATAGCGGGCCATTGTTATGTCTCCTATAAGCTTTTAATATAAAAAGCTTCGTCTTTAATATTAGACGCGGCGCTTTTTCGGCGCACGGCAACCATTGTGTGGGATTGGGGTTACATCAGAGATGCTGTTAACTTTATAACCCAATGCACCTAGTGCTCTTACCGCAGACTCACGACCCGGTCCTGGTCCTTTGACCAAAACATCGATATTCTTAACACCATATTCTTGGGCCGCTTTACCAGCGACTTCAGCTGCAACCTGAGCTGCAAATGGTGTAGATTTACGTGAACCACGGAAGCCTTGTCCACCTGAAGTGGCCCAAGCCAATGCATTACCTTGACGATCGGTAATCGTAACAATGGTGTTATTAAAAGACGCATGGATATGGGCAATGCCCTCCGATACTGAACGACGAGTCACCTTTTTGCGACTACGAGTGTCTTTTGCCATCTTTTAGCTTCCTAAGTTAATTATCTTTTGAGAGGGCGTGTCGGACCCTTACGAGTACGAGCGTTGTTCTTGGTGTTCTGACCTCTAACTGGTAGGTTACGACGATGACGGATGCCACGGTAACAACCAAGATCAACTAAACGCTTGATGTTCATTGAAACTTCACGACGAAGATCACCTTCAGTCATGTAGTTTGCAACTTGTGCACGGATAGCATCTAACTGTGTATCATCTAACTGACTAACTTTAGTAGTAGGGGCAATATCAACTGCTTCTAAGATTTTCTGAGCAGTCGTACGACCTACACCAAAGATGTAAGTTAGTGAAATAACAGCATGCTTATTATCCGGAATGTTTACGCCGGCAATACGAGCCATTGATTTCTCTCCATTAAAGAAAAATAAGCGTTATCTAACGATAAGGCTTTACTCTTCAGATTTGTTGCTGTTAATACTAGAGCTTTTATAGCCAGTCTCGATGTTGTGACTATAAGTCTGCTCATCGATTCTATTATAAAAGATTTTGTATAAACACGGCAAGTGGCGGATGATATCGCATCCGCCGTTATTTTTCAAGTATTAATTTAATTAGCAATGAAACCTAATGGTTTTCTAATACTAAATATTAACCTTGACGTTGCTTGTGGCGAGGTTCTGCTGTACAAATAATATGTACACGGCCTTTACGGCGCACAACTTTACAGCTACCACAAATCTTTTTAACTGATGCTTGAACTTTCATAGCATGCTCCTTGAAATATCGTACCGCTCATTTAAGGTTGAGTGGGCGATTGAATTAACGTCTGATCATGATATTGATGGGTCATCAAATGCGCTTGAATCTGCGAGATGAAATCCATTACCACAACCACCATAATCAGTAAAGACGTACCACCGAGTTGAAACGGCACACCAAACGATGACTGGACGACCATTGGCATTAAACAAATAACCGTCATATACATCGCGCCAATAAAGGTCAGTCGGTTTAATACATGATCGAGGTAACGCTGAGTTTGTTGTCCTGGGCGAATACCTGGGATATACGCACCACTACGTTTAAGGTTTTCTGCTACTTCACGCGGACTAAATACCAATGCCGTATAAAAATAACAGAAGAAGATAATCATTGCGCCAAACAGCACCAAATATAGCGGTTGCCCCGGAGACAACACCAATGCCATATTTTGAAGTATTTTTTGTACGAAAGTAGGATCGGTCGATTGACCAACCCACTGCCCTAAACTTGCGGGAAACAACAATAAAGAGCTTGCAAAAATAGCTGGGATGACCCCTGCCATATTTAGCTTAAGCGGCAAATGTGATTGCTGCTGAGCATAAATTTTGCGACCTTGTTGCTGTTTTTGCGCGTAGTTAACAGGAACACGGCGCTGGGCACGTTCAATATAAACGATACCTGCAGTAACCGCGATACCTAGCAGTACAAAAATAAATAGCACAATCAAGTTCATCTGACCTTGATTGACCTGTTCGATAGACTGCGAAATCATACCTGGCGTACCAGCCACAATACTCGCAAAAATGAGCATTGAAATACCATTACCTACGCCACGCTCTGTAATCTGCTCACCGAGCCACATTAAGAACATTGCGCCTGCTACCAAAGAAGTAACAGCTGGAATATAAAAAGTAAGACCAGTAGATAAAGTAAGGTTTTGACTGATTAAACCGGCACACATTCCTAATGACTGTACTAGTGCTAAAGCAAGCGTGCCCTGACGGGTATACTTGTTTAGCTTGCGTCGTCCCGCTTCACCTTCTTTTTTGAGGGCTTCAAGCGATGGCACTACTGCAGACATCATCTGTACAATAATTGATGCTGAGATATATGGCATAATACCAAGTGCCATGATGGACATACGCTCTAGCGCACCACCTGAGAACATATTAAACATGCTCAGAATGGTGTTTTCGTTGCGCGAAAACAGATCAGCCAAGTTAACTGGGTTAATACCCGGAACTGGAATATGTGACCCTAAACGATAAACAATCAATGCGCCGATTAAGAATAATAAACGCGTCCATAGCTCATCATACTTACGTATAAATGCGAATGGATTAAGCGGTATACCAGCCGATGACATTGATTGTTTTGACACGTTACTACTCCTCGATGCTACCACCAGCAGCTTCGATAGCTTGCTTAGCACCTTTAGTCACTTTAATACCTTTAAAGGTATAAGCTTTAGTAACTTCGCCTGATAGCATTACACGAGCACGTGTCATATCGTGACGAATAAGGTTAGCAGCTTTAAGTGTTTCAAGGCTAACTACATCACCTTCAACTTTATTCAGTTCAGAAAGACGTACTTCTGCAGTCTTCATAGCCAGTTTACTGGTAAAACCAAATTTTGGTAGACGGCGATATAAAGGCATTTGGCCACCTTCAAATCCTGAGCGTACACTAGAACCTGAACGAGATTTCTGACCTTTTACACCACGACCACCAGTCTTACCAAGACCTGAACCGATACCACGACCACGACGTTGGGCAGTTTTTTTCGCGCCAACACCTGGTGATAATTCATTTAATCTAAGACCCATTACGCTTCCTCCACTTTTACCATGTAGTTAACGCGATTTACCATACCACGAGTCGAAGGAGTATCTTCTACTACTACAGTATGATTAATACGGCGTAAACCCAATCCTTTCAAGCTCGCTTTGTGGCTCTTTAGGCGATGGGCACCCGATTTAAATTGAGTGACTTTCATTTTTTTCATCGTAACTCACCTAGTCTAAGTTAACCCAAGATTTCGTCTACAGATTTACCACGTTTAGCTGCCATCTTTTCTGGAGTTGACATATCACGTAAACCGTTAAACGTTGCACGAACAACGTTAGCAGTATTGGTAGAACCATAACATTTAGTCAAAACATCTTTGACACCAGCAACTTCCAATACAGCACGCATTGCGCCACCAGCGATAACGCCGGTACCTTCAGATGCAGGTTGCATGTAGACTTTACTAGCACCATGACGTGCTTTGATCGGATGATGCAAAGTTGCATCATTTAGCTCAACAGTAATCATATTACGTTTAGCAGCTTCTAGTGCTTTTTGGATAGCAGCTGGCACTTCACGTGCTTTACCGCGACCAAAACCTACACGACCGTTGCCATCACCCACTACAGTCAATGCAGTGAAAGAGAAAATACGACCACCTTTAACAACTTTCGCTACGCGATCAACGGTAACTAAGCGTTCTACTAGACCGTCAGTCTGTTCATTTTTATCATTTTTATCATTTCTAGCCATGATTAAAACTCCAATCCGTTTTCGCGAGCAGCTTCTGCTAAAGCTTTAACTCGACCATGATATTTAAAACCACTACGGTCAAAGGCAACTTTAGTAATGCCAGCTGCTTTTGCGCGTTCTGCGATCATTTGGCCTACAGACGTTGCTGAATCAGCATTACCAGTCGCGCCTGAACGCAAGCTGCTGTCTAAGGTAGATGCCTGAGCAATCACTTCACCACCATTTGGAGAGATAATCTGGGCATAAATATGTTTTGACGTGCGGTTAACCGTTAAGCGATGAACGCCTAAGAAACGGATATGTGCGCGTGTTTTCTTAGCTCGACGCAGACGAGCTGCTTTTTTATCAAACATTTCAACTCACCTTATTTTTTCTTAGCTTCTTTGCGAATCACATGCTCGTCACTATAACGAATACCTTTACCTTTATAAGGCTCAGGTGGGCGGAAACCACGGATGTTAGCCGCTGCTTGACCAAGCTGCTGTTTATTGTTTGATTTTAAAACAATTTCAGTTTGCGTTGGGGTTTCAGCTGATACACCTTCAGGTAACGTATATTCTACTGGATGAGAATAACCAACATTCAAGGTTACTTTGCTACCAGTAACTTGCGCGCGATAACCAACACCAATCAATTGAAGACGTTTTTCAAAGCCTTCGTTTACGCCAGTAACATAGTTGTTAACAAGAGCGCGCATGGTGCCAGTGTGCATCATAGCTTCTTTTGAATCGACTGTAGGTGAGAAAATGATAGCATCATCTTCCTGTTTCAGCTCGACCAATTCATGCAGGCGTAAAGACATAGTACCGTTCTTGCCTTTAACTTCGACCTGCCGATCGTTCAAAGTAACGCTTACGCCGTTTGGCAGCGTCACTGGGGCTTTAGCCACACGAGACATAGGAATATTCCTTAAAAAATTTAACTTCTTTATATTAGCGAAAAAACTAACAGGCTAAAAAGCCTGCTAGTTTAGCATAGTTGTTCTCATTAAGCATCATTCAATTTTATTAACATCAAATACTTAGATCTTAAAGCTATACTGATTAATCATAAATTAGTATAGCTTTAGGGAGAAACAAATAGACTTTATCGTCATATTACCTGAAGCAATAAATGCAAATCAGGCAACAAATGCAACGATTTCACCACCGATACCAGCAGCGCGTGCAGCACGATCGCTCATGATACCTTGGCTAGTAGATACGATAGCAACACCCATACCTTGCTTAACAGTAGGGATAGCGTCTTTACCGCGGAACTGGCGTAAACCAGGACGGCTATAACGTTGGATAGTTTCGATGACAGCACGGCCTTCGAAATATTTCAATTCAATAGTAAGGGTTGCTTTGTTGTTTTCTTCTTCAGCAACAACAGCGCTAGCCACATAACCTTCGCTAACTAGTAAATCAGCAATTGATTTACGTAATTTAGAGCTCGGCATTGCTACCGATACTTTGTTAGCCATTTGTGCGTTACGAATACGGGTTAGCATATCCCCAACGGTATCTTGCATACTCATATAGTTACTCCTTACCAGCTTGCTTTACGAACACCAGGCACATCGCCTTGCATGACACGCTCACGCAGCATATTGCGTGATAAGCCAAACTTGCGGAAGTAACCGTGAGGACGACCGGTGATAGCACAACGATTACGCAGACGTACTGGTGATGAATTACGTGGAAGAGCTTGTAGCTCTAACATCGCTTCCATACGAGCTTCGTCACTTGCAGTCATATCACTGATAGTTTCTTTTAGCTTGATACGCTTTTCAGCATATTTAGCAACCATTTTTTCGCGCTTTAATTCGCGGTTAATCATGCTCTTCTTTGCCATAACGTCTTTACCTTATTTAAATGGGAAGCCGAATGCTTTAAGCAACGCACGACCTTCTTCATCAGATTGAGCTGACGTAGTGATTGTCACATCCATACCACGGATACGGTCAATCTTGTCAAAATCTACTTCTGGGAATACGATTTGTTCTTTAATACCCAATGAGTAGTTACCACGTCCGTCAAAGGCTTTAGGTGAAAAACCGCGGAAATCACGAATACGAGGAATTGCAATGGCAACGAGACGATCTAAAAATTCGTACATTTGCTCACCGCGTAGCGTTACTTTACAGCCAATTGGCCATTCTTCACGAATTTTGAAGCCAGCAACAGATTTACGCGCTTTTGTGACTACAGGTTTCTGACCAGCAATTGCAGTCATATCAGCTACAGCACCTTCAAGCAATTTCTTGTCTTGAGACGCGCCGCCTACACCCATATTAAGTGTGATCTTAGTGATTTTAGGCACTTGCATCACGTTGTCCAAACCAAGCTCTTCTTTGATTTGCTGTTTCAATTTATCGTTATATAAAGATTTTAATCTTGCCATTACCATTACACCCTTAGTGTCTTACGCAGTCGCCACTACTTCACCGTTTGAACGATAGACGCGTTGTTTCTTGCCGTCTTCGCCAAACTGATAAGTAATACGGTCTGCTTTTTGGGTTTGCGCATTTAATATTGCGACATTTGAGATATGCAGAAAAGCTTCTTGCTTAACGATGCCACCTTCAACGCCAGTAGCCTGATTTGGCTTCTGATGTTTAGTAACAATATTAACGCCTTCAACTTTAATACGATCGTTTTTTACAGCTTGTACAGTACCTTGTTTGCCTTTGTCTTTCCCAGCAATCACGATAACTGTATCGCCTTTACGTAATTTTGACATGGATTACCTCACAATACTTCTGGTGCTAGTGATACAATTTTCATAAACTGATCACCACGTAGTTCACGAGTTACCGGTCCAAAAATACGAGTTGCAATCGGCGCTTTGTTTTGGTTCAACAATACCGCAGCATTGTCATCAAAACGTAACACAGAACCATCAGGACGACGAACGCCTTTCTTGGTACGTACAACTACTGCATTCATCACGTCGCCTTTTTTAACACGACCACGAGGAATGGCTTCTTTAACCGTTACTTTAATAATGTCGCCAACTGATGCATAACGACGATGAGAACCACCCAGTACTTTAATGCACTGAACTCGCCTTGCACCGCTATTGTCTGCAACTTCCAGCATTGACTCAACCTGAATCATAGCGTTACTCCACACGTATGAGCAATAAAAACCAGTTGCTGCCGCTAGCACAGTATGAGTAGACGGCATTTTGATATAAATAACCGCCACTTACTCTTAATGTGAGTGATATACGCTCGGCGCAATCAGCATCCCTAAAAAGGCGGCTATTTTAACAGCTTCTGGCTTTTAATGCAATTTACTTAGATTTTTTCTACTTTTTCAACCACATCGACTAAAGTCCAAGACTTAGTTTTTGAGATTGGACGCGTTTCTTTGATGCGGACAAGGTCGCCTTGTTGGCAAACATTATTCTCATCATGTGCTTTGATTTTCGTAGAACGACGAAGCTGTTTGCCATACAAAGGATGACGAACCAGACGCTCAATCAAAACTGTGATGGACTTGTCCATCTTGTCGCTGACAACTCGTCCTGTCAATACGCTAGCATTGGTAGCTGTTTGATTGTTATCGCTCATGAGTCGCCTCGTTGTTTCTCGTTAATCAAAGTCTGAAGCTGGGCAATCGTGCGACGATTGGCTCTAACTTCATGGGTATTACCCAACTGACCAGTTGCTTTAGCCATACGAATACGGAAAGCATCAAGTTGCTTTTCATCAAGTAACTGGGTCAGTTCTTCTAATGATTTATCACGTAATTCACTGATCTTCATTACATTATCGTCCGCTTAACAATGGTAGTTTTAAAGGGCAATTTTGCTGCAGCGAGCGTTAAAGCATCACGAGCAAGCTCTTCAGATACCCCTTCAATTTCATATAGCACTTTACCAGGTTTGATTTCGCATACCCAATATTCAACAGGACCTTTACCTTTACCCATACGTACTTCTAATGGTTTGTTGGTAATTGGCTTGTCTGGGAATACACGAATCCAAATCTTACCGCCACGCTTAATTTTACGAGTGATGGTACGACGTGCTGCTTCGATTTGACGAGCTGTCATACGACCACGCGTCAAAGATTTTAGACCAATTTGTCCGAATGCAACGGTGCTTCCACGATGAGCTAGCCCAGTGTTACGACCTTTGTGCATTTTACGAAACTTGGTACGTTTTGGCTGTAACATAGTTTAACCTCTGTCTGAGTTTCGACGGTTTCCACGACCACGGCGTTTTGGCGCACGAGTCTGCTCTTCTTTGACGGGATTATATACGCTGTTCATACCGTCAAGGATTTCGCCACGGAAAATCCAAACTTTAACACCGATGGTGCCGTAAGTTGTCTCTGCACGAATTGACGAATAGTCAATATCAGCACGGAGTGTATGCAATGGCACACGACCTTCACGGTACCATTCGCTACGAGCAATCTCAGCACCGCCTAGACGGCCAGACAGCTCAACCTTGATACCTTTAGCGCCAGAACGCATGCTGTTCTGTACAGCGCGTTTCATTGCACGACGGAACATAACACGACGCTCAAGCTGGCTACCAATACCGTCTGCTACCAAACGTGCATCAAGATCAGGTGACGTGATTTCTTCAATGTTGACCTGAGCAGGTACGCCCATAATTTTGGTCAATTCTTTTTGAAGTCTTTCGATATCTTCGCCTTTCTTACCGATAACAATACCAGGACGCGCAGTGGCGATGGTAATTTTAGCAGCGCCAGTAGGACGCTCGATCATGATGTTGCTGATCATAGCGTTATCCAACTTTTTGCGTAGATATTCACGAACTTGAATGTCGTTGATTAGGTATTCTGAGTATTGTTTAGGGTTAGCATACCAGTTTGCATTATGCTTTTTTACAACACCAAGACGAATTCCGATTGGATGTACTTTTTGACCCATAACTTATTCTCCTACCTTTATAGTGATGTGACAAGTACGCTTGCTGATACGATCAGCACGGCCTTTGGCACGTGGTAGGATACGTTTTAGCGTGATGCCTTCATCAACATAGATAGTAGCGACTTTTAGGTCGTCAATATCTAAGCCGTGATTATGTTCGGCATTAGCGATGGCTGAGTTAAGACATTTCTTAACAAACACAGCGCCTTTTTTATTGCTATACGTTAAGATATCCAAAGCACGCTCAATAGATTTGCCACGAACTTCATCAGCAACGAGTCTAACTTTTTGTGCCGATATGGCGGCACCGCGTAATTTTGCAGTTACTTCCATGGTAAGCACCTTATCTCTTAGCTTTTTTGTCAATGCCGTGACCACGATACGTACGAGTCGGGGCAAATTCACCTAGTTTATGACCAACCATCTGCTCGCTCACGATAACCGGTACATGAGTACGGCCGTTGTGAACAGATAGAGTTAGGCCAACCATTTGTGGCAGAATCATCGAGCGGCGCGACCAAGTCTTAATTGGCTTGCGTGAGTTGGTGTCTAATGCATTCTCAACTTTAGCAAATAAGTGCGCGTCTATGAATGGACCTTTTTTCAATGAACGAGGCATGAAATTCTTCCTTTATTTCTTCTTGGCGCGACGGCGGATGATCATGTTGTCAGTACGCTTATTACTACGCGTTTTAAGTCCTTTAGACTTCTGACCCCAAGGGCTGGTTGGATGGCGACCTTTGTTACGACCTTCACCACCACCGTGTGGGTGATCAACCGGGTTCATAGCGACACCACGAACAGAAGGACGAACACCACGCCAACGTGAAGCACCGGCTTTACCAAGTGATTTCAAGTTGTTTTCAGTGTTAGAAACTTCACCGATAACAGCACGGCAATTTACGTGTACACGGCGAGTTTCGCCAGAACGCATACGTAAAATAGCATATACACCGTCACGACCTAGTAACTGAACGCTAGCACCCGCAGAACGAGCCATCTGTGCACCTTTACCGATTTTAAGTTCGATATTGTGAATCACAGTACCCAATGGGATGTTTTTTAGCGGTAAGCAGTTACCTGGACGAATTGGAGAAGTCTCGCCTGACATTACTGTATCGCCAACTACTTGTTTCTTAGCAGCGATAATATAACGACGTTCGCCATCAGCATACTTAAGTAGAGCAATATGAGCAGTACGGTTAGGATCGTATTCAATACGCTCTACCGTTGCTGGGATATTGTCTTTAGTACGTTTGAAATCGATAACGCGATAATGTTGCTTATGACCACCGCCAATGTGACGAGTAGTAATGCGGCCATTGTTATTACGACCACCTGACTTGCTTTTTGATTCTAGAAGCGCTGCATACGGACGACCTTTATAAAGGTGTGGATGCACTACTTTTTCAACAAAACGACGGCCTGGTGATGTTGGCTTTGCTCTTACGATAGGCATGAGTGTAATCCTTATTCGTTATTCGCTGTTTCACTAGTAGAATCAGTAGTATTCGCTACGTCTTCACCAGCATCAGCCATTTGTACATCTTGACCAGCTTTTAAGGTAACATAGGCTTTTTTGTAGTCGTTACGACGGCCGATGCTTTTACCAAAACGCTTTGTCTTACCTTTAACATTCAACGTGTTTACTTTAGTAACTTCAACACCTTCAAACATCAACTCAACTGCTTTTTTGACTTCAAGCTTAGTAGCATTAGAATCAATTTTAAATACCTGCACACCAAGTGAGTCGCCAAGCATTTGAGATTTTTCTGAGAATACAGGCCCTCTTAAGACCTGATAAAGTCTTGCGTTATTCATGCTAGTGCTTCCTCAAATTGTTTCGCAGCTTCAACTGACATGATCACTTTATCAAATGCGATCAAGCTCACTGGGTCCACTTCGTTTGTACCAAGTACATTGACATGTGGAATGTTGCGAGCAGCTAAGTATAAGTTTTCTTCAACTTCTTTAGTAACGATAAGCGCACGAGGTGCATTCAAATCATTCAACTTAGCAATCAGTTCTTTGGTTTTCGGCCCAGAAACGCTCAACTCTTCTACCAAAATCAAACGCTCTTGACGAATCAATTCTGCTAGGATGCACTGCATCGCACCGCGATACATTTTACGGTTTACTTTCTGTGACCAATCTTGTGGTTTTGCAGCGAATGCGCGACCACCTGAACGCCAGATTGGGCTACGAATAGAACCCGCACGAGCGCGACCAGTACCTTTTTGGCGCCATGGCTTAATACCACCGCCAGAAACTTCGGCACGTGTTTTTTGTGCGCGTGTACCTTGGCGAGCACCAGCTAAATAAGCGGTGACGACTTGATGCACTAGTGCTTCGTTGAATTCACGACCAAATGCCGTATCAGAAAGCTCAACCGCCGCACCTGTAACTGTTTTTAAATCCACGTTAATCCCCTTGCTTAGGCTTTGACTGACGGACGTACGATAACATCGCCACCGGTGGCACCTGGGATAGCACCCTTGATGACAAGTAACCCTTTTTCGGCATCAACCGAAATCACTTCTAGGCCCTGAACGGTAACACGTTTGTTACCCATCTGACCCGCCATCTTTTTGCCCTTGAATACTTTACCTGGTGACTGGTTTTGACCAGTTGAACCATGCGCACGATGAGACACTGAGTTACCATGAGTAGCATCTTGCATACTAAAGTTGTGACGCTTAACAGGACCCTGGAAACCTTTACCTTTACTGTTTCCTGTCACATCAACAATCTGACCTTGTTCGAACAAGTCAGCTAGAATTTCGCCACCAATCTCACGACCTTCAAGATCGCTTTCGTTGGCACGGAATTCCCAAACACCACGGCCAGCTTTAACACCAGCTTTAGCAAAGTGACCCTTTTGTGCAGCTGTTACACGGCTGTCACGACGAGTACCTGTGGTAATTTGGATGGCTTGATAACCATCTACATCAGTATTTTTTACTTGAGTAATGCGGTTTGCATCGACCTCAACAACTGTTACAGGGATAGATGCGCCTGTTTCAGTGAAGACACGGGTCATGCCGCACTTTTTACCGACTAAACCGATCGCCATTTTAGACCTCTTTATATCTTATATTAATGGGTTGGGTGTTTAATGTGCATTAACCCAAAGCAATTTGAACGTCAACACCCGCCGCTAAATCTAATTTCATTAGCGCATCCACAGTTTTGTCAGTTGGCTGAACGATATCAACCATACGCTTATGAGTACGAATTTCGTACTGGTCACGCGCGTCTTTGTTAACGTGTGGTGAGGTTAGAACGTTGAAGCGCTCAATGCGAGTCGGCAACGGTACAGGACCACAAACTTGCGCACCGGTGCGCTTTGCAGTATCAACAATCTCTTGTGCAGATTGATCAATCAGACGATGATCAAAAGACTTAAGACGGATACGGATTCTCTGGTTAGCCATGCCAGCAAGCTCCTAATATGTGCTTTCGCCATTCTTGCATCGCAAGACTATGATCAAAAGCAGTTTGGTTAAATATTCACTTAAAGCGGCCTTCTGTTCTTAACCAGAATGAGTTCTTTATCCGAACTTATAGCGTGCCAAAAGCAAAATAGTTTAAAGCCCCGCCGACCCTCCTATATATTGGAAAGCAGCAAAGGCATAATGAAATAGTGCTAGAAACGATGCTCTAGCTGTCATAGCGCCAGCCTTTCTAGTCAGCTGCGCATATATAATTCAGTGGGGTATATTATACATAGTATTTTAGGTATTGCAAGAGCAATCTCCAGTGTGATTAAAGACACTCACTTTCATGTTGGCCTCCAATCACATAGACGCTTTTATCGAAAATTATTATCTATTTCAAATAAAGTCAATCTAAAACAATATCATACTGCTCTTGGGTATATAGGTTCTCTACATCAAAAGTAATCACTCTACCTAGTAGATACTCTAGATCGGCTACCGTATCTGACTCTGAAGTGAGTAGTAAATCGATGACTGCCGCATGAGCCACTACCGTGAATTTTTTGGGTGAGTTATAAGTGCGAGCACAACGCATAATTTCTCGAAAAATCTCAAAACAAACTGTCTCTGCCGTTTTGACAAACCCGCGACCTTGACAAGTTGAGCACGGTTCACAAAGCTGCTGACCTAAAGATTCACGCGTGCGCTTACGTGTCATCTCTACTAATCCGAGTTCGCTAACTTGCGTAATTTTAGTTTTTGCGTAGTCTTGGGTCAACTGTGCTTGCAAGCTCTCTAAAACGTCGTCTTTATGCTGTTGTTCTAGCATATCGATAAAGTCTAGAATAATAATGCCGCCTAGATTGCGTAGGCGCAGCTGACGGGCAATAGCATGTGTGGCTTCTAGGTTGGTTTTATAGACCGTATCTTCTAATGAGCGACCACCTACAAAAGACCCTGTATTAACATCAATCGTAGTCATTGCTTCTGTCTGGTCAATGATCAGATAACCACCAGATTTTAGATCGACACGGCGCTTTAGTGCATCACGTAAGTCGTCCTCGACACGGTGTACATCAAACAACGATTGCTCTGCGGTATAATGCACGATTCGATCATAGACAAAAGGAACAAACTCTTTGGCAAAATATTTTACTTGCTCATAGGTTTGCGTATTATCAATAATGACCTTTTCGGTATCAGCGTGAACCAAATCACGTATTGAGCGTAATGGTAGCGACAGTTCTTGGTAGATCAGCTCTGAGCTCTGATGATGATTAATCTCTTGGCGACGAGCACAGATAGTACGCCACAGCTGCAAGAGATAATAGATGTCTTCTTCTAACTTATTGACAGGGACGCGCTCAGCGGCAGTACGGGCAATAAGACCACCCTTTAAATTGACGGTTTGCATCAGGCTACTAAGTTCTGTCTTTAATCGGGTACGCTCTTCATCACCGTCGATTCGCTGTGATATACCAATATGGTCACTCGATGGCAAATATACTAGATAACGTGATGGCAGTGAGATATTGGTTGTTAAACGAGCACCTTTGCTCCCTAACTGATCTTTGGTTACTTGTACCAAAATGCGCTGGCTTTCATGCAGACGATGCTGAATCAATGTTTTGGACGCTGGTACTATCTCTGTACTTTGTGCACTAACAATGGGCGGTGTCACAGCCAAGCTGTCAGCAGCAGCGTTGGTAGTTGCATCGTCCTCATTGATCTCATGCTTAGTAATTTTAGCCGCTTTGTTTTTTTCTACAATTGGGCGTGGTTCACGCTGCATATCATTGACATGTAGAAATGCGGTCCGCGATTGACCAATATCTACAAAGGCTGCCTGCATACCAGGCAAGACACGTACGACCGTCCCCAGATAGATATTGCCAACCAACCCCAGTTTATGATGTCGTTCAATATAAATCTCGCCCAAAATACCATTGTCTAAAACCGCAACACGCGACTCCATTGGACTAATATTAATCAGCAGCTCTTCGGACATAGTTTTTTCTCTTATCTCTCAGCTTTTTTATCAGACGGTCATCGCCTATTAGATTGACAGTGTAACAAATGCGACTTGCTCTTGCCCATTACCCTACCGTGTCATTATGTGCACATCCCAATATTACGAGTTGACAGTGTCGACACTACTTTTCGTCATCTTTTTGATTAGTGCTAGTGTCTGCGCTAATGGCAGACCAACGACACTAGTATAACTGCCATTGATACGACTGACCCAAGCTGCACCCAATCCTTGGATGCCATACCCTCCTGCTTTATCAGCTGGTTCACCACTATCCCAATAATCGCTCATCATTTGTGTCGTCAATGGTATAAAAGTCACTTCCGTACGCTCAGTAATTCGCTGTTGATTGATAACTTGAAAAGACGTTGTATTTTTTGATGTGCTTGGTTCTGCTATAGGTGATAGTTGTACTTGCGTCGCTTGAACTGCTGTCCATACTTCATGGACATTATCAGACATGTGCTGCCACATGCTATATGCATGCTCGCGATCGACAGGCTTTACTAATACTGTTTTACCATCTGACAGCACGCCAATGGTATCAGAAGTCAAAATAATAAACGATGATGTCAGACTATCGTGATCTGCTTGGAACGTCTCACTTAATTTCTGTATCGCAGCATCAGCTTTGGTTGCCACCATGCGTTCAATATATTCTGCTGGCGACTCGTTATCTAACGGTGTCTCATCGATATCTACACTTAAGATAGTAAAATCTAACTGTGCTCTTTCCAGTAATTCACGACGACGCGGAGAGCCCGACGCTAAAATGATATCCATCGTTATTCTCTTTATTTATAAATTTATGGTCTGTGTATTTGCCAGTGAGCTAGCAGACAAGCCGTTAATCTGAGCAGTAGCTATAATGATTGATCATTAACGCGAAAATTTGCGCAAAACAAACAGCACGAGCGGCCAGCTAAGAATACTCATTAATAGTGACAAAGAGGACTGCGCGACAAAGACGCCTTGAATAAACATCTGTAGTATCCATAGCGTCAACTGGAAGACGATCAACCCCAGACTGGCAATCAGCCATGCGCTAATCGTGTTCAACCGTCTCACATAGATACTGGTAATTTTGATGACCAATGCGACAACCACAGCGGCAAAAGCTTGCTGTCCTAAATGTGTATCCATCAATAAATCAGCAATCAGACCAACTGTAAATGCAGTAAAAATACCAACATAACGTGGTTGAAATAACAACCAATAAATCAACACCATGATCATTACCATGGGACGCAGTGTTGCCATGCTAGGACTCAATGGATAGACATTGAGTGATGAGGCCACGATAAAACTCAGAACAATCACAACTATCAATAGTACCGTTGAGTTCTCAGAGTCAGGATACGACATAGGTACTTACCTTAGCGAGTGTTTGATGATTGCTATTATAGTATTGATTGGATATTGGCAAGGTGGATACTATAAGTGGGAAGCACTATAAATGGAAGCTGTTGAAGTATCGATAAGCCATTTATTTGATAATGAGAGTAGAGACTAGTGCCGCCATTAGCTATGGAAAAATAGACGTATTATTCTCATTCAATACTTTGTCTTGAAGTATCAAAACATAGGCATTATCAATAAAGTTAGCCGCTGGAGTGACTTCGATCGTTCTAAAGTTATCGGTTTGCTCGTCTTTGACATGTGCAATGCGACCCACTCGATAGCCTGCTGGAATACGACCGCCCAACCCTGATGACACCAACTCATCACCTACTCGTACATCTGATGTTTTGAAAACATAATCGAGGCTTAGTGAAGACGGAATACCTTGACCTGTGACGATGGCACGCTGACCTGTACGTTTGACCGTGACAGCAACTGATTGCTGCTCATCTGTAATCAATAATAGGCGGCTAGTATTAGGATAGACATTAATAATCTGTCCCAATACACCATCTTCATCGATAACCGTTTGTCCAACTTGTACACCGTCTTGTTCACCTTTATTAAGCACCACAATCTGCCTGAGCAAATTGGTATCTGTACCGATAACTTGCGCCAAATTAAGATCAAATTGCTCAGGCTTAGTAGTAGATAAGATACCTTGCAAGCGTGCATTCTGTGCCAAGATATAGTCTTGCTGTTGTAGCTTGGCCTGCGCGTGTATCAGTTGTGAGTTTAATTGCATGTTTTCGCGACGCAGTGCTTCCTTTGACTGCAGACTACCACCAGCCCAATGCTTGGCATAGCTTGGCAATAGAGACAACTCATAGATAGGCTGCATGGCGGCATGACTGGTGCTACGTACTGGTTCAAACCATTCGGAGTTTTTGCTATCGAACCACATCAAAACTAAGGCCACTATCAACACAATAGCAGTCTTACGAAGTGATAACGGCTGGCGAGCAAAAATACTTGGAATCATAAGTCGTCTGATTTGAGAGGTCTAAAAGGAACAATAGCACTTATTTACAGTATGAGTGTTTATCGAGGATATTGGGTTCTAGCACAATTGAATGCAATTAAAGGTAGCACAATCGGCTACCTTTAATTTTATATATTTACAGATCTATCAGTCACATAAATCATTATTATCATCTATTACCAATAGAATATGGCAATTAGGGATAAAGATGATTTAGACAAAAATCATGTTCAAACTTTTGTTGTTGATGAAATCAAGCGCGATACCACCGCCGCGACTAACGCAAGTTAATGGGTCTTCTGCTACCGTCACTGGCAAACCTGTCTCTTGAGAGATAAGTTTGTCTAGGTCACGCAATAGTGCGCCGCCACCTGTCAATACGATACCGCGCTCAGCGATATCTGATGACAACTCTGGTGGTGTCTGCTCAAGTGCTACTTTTACAGCGCTAACAATACCGCTCAATGGATCAGTTAACGCTTTTTGTACTTCTTCTGAATTGACGGTAAAGGTCTTTGGTACACCTTCTGCCATGCTGCGGCCACGTACTTCCACTTCTAGTTGGCTGTCTTCATTCAATGCAGAGCCGACTTCTTTTTTGATGCGCTCAGCAGTCGTTTCACCGATGACACAGCCATGCGTACGGCGCACATGGGTAATGATAGCTTCATCAAACATATCACCACCGATACGAATCGACTCAGAATACACACAGCCAGACAGTGCGATAACCGCAATCTCAGTTGTACCGCCACCAATATCAACCACCATAGAACCACTGGCTTCATGAACAGGCATGCCAGCCCCAATAGCCGCAGCCATCGGCTCTTCTAGCAATAGTACCTTGCTCGCACCTGCAGATGATACTGCCTCACGAATCGCCTTGCGCTCAACCAAAGTAGACTTGCATGGTACACAAACCACGACGTTAGGCTGTGCCATAAAACGCTTGGCTTTTACTTTAGCGATAAAGTGCTTAAGCATTTTTTGCGTCACTTCAAAATCAGCAATCACACCGTCTTTCAATGGGCGAATTGCTGTGATGTTCGCAGGCGTACGCCCTAGCATCTGCTTGGCATCGATACCAACAGCAGCGACGGTCGGGTTTTGAGTACGATTGCTTCGTAACGCGACCACCGTAGGCTCGTCAAGCACGACGCCTTTATTAGGAATAAAAATTAGGGTGTTCGCAGTACCGAGGTCGATAGCGATATTATTTGATAAAAATCCAAACAGGTTCATGACTAATATATCCAGCGTCTTACGAATGAGGCGAATGAGATTGACTGAGGTGTTACTCGTCAGTGTTGAGCAGGTCGTCGTTAAACATTACTTGTGGCAACAGTTATCATCCCAACAAGTCAAAATCCGAACAATAACGATGAAATGAAAAACTGGGCTAAATTATACCGATTTAGCTCAAAAAAAACATAGATATTTGCATCAGGAAGTAAGGATTTTCGTCTTAGACGCCAAAAGTTGTTACAAAGTTTGAATTAATAATAAATATCATTCAACTCAATGAAATAACGTTTAATTTGATAACTAACAAGGCTCTACAGGCAAAGGAATGCTTTGCTTAACAGCAGATGCATACTGTAACGTATTTTGACGCCCAATTGGAGAGCAATTGAGGAACAATGATGAATTAGGGGTCAGTTTTGCAACTCTATGTAAATATCTACGTAAAACACTATACTTTAATTGGCATTATGACTTGGCTGGCACTATATCCTATTTAATACTGCGTCTTTGTCGATTAAGCCGCTTGGTTAGGATTGTGCATCAATCAAGCGTCATACTCTGTAAACTTGAGCCAGATGCTTTATAATAAGCCCACTTACTATTTATTTCTATTTTAGCGCTTACGTATTTTCGTTTTCGTATCCAACTACTCTAAAAAACTGTCCTTAACTGGAGAAACTATGTCTCAGCAACCAACAACGTCTGATAGCAACGTCAGCCGTGAAGAAATCCTAGAAGTTGCCAACCTTGCGCGCTTAGGTGTCGATGAAAGCACAGCCGATAGCTATGCTGATGATATCAGTAAAGTATTAAAACTGATGAATACGCTATCTAACGTTGATACCACAGACATCAAACCATTAGCTAATATCCATGAGGCATGCCAAGAATTGCGTGCTGATGTGGCAAAACACGATATCAATCGCGAGCGTAATCAGTCAGTCGCACCTGCCGTAGAAGAAGGTTTGTATCTGGTGCCTCAGGTAATTGAATAATAGTGTTTAAATAACACATCACGTATTTGTCACTATCCTATTTTATTTTATGCTATTAACATTTTGACGGACGACACCTTATGTCTGAACTTCATTTATTAAGTACCGAGCAGCTCATTACTGGCTTGCAAGACAAACAATTTAGCAGCGCAGAATTAACCGATCATTACATTAAGCGTATCGACGCGCTAGACGGCAAGATAAACAGCTTTATCACTCATACTTCTGAGACAGCACGCGCACAAGCAAAAGCAGCAGACGAGATGCGTGCGCAGGGTGATAAGCGTCCGCTACTTGGTGTACCGATGGCGCACAAAGACATCTTTTGTACCCAAGGCGTACTAACCACTTGTGGCTCAAAGATGCTACATAACTTTGTCTCACCATATGACGCGACCATCGTTTCTAATATCGACAAAGCTGGCATGATTAGCTTAGGTAAGCTCAATATGGATGAGTTTGCGATGGGCTCAGACAATAGTAGCTCACACTACGGCACCGTACAGAACCCTTGGAACTTAGAGCGTGTCCCTGGCGGCTCGTCAGGTGGTAGTGCTGCTGCCGTTGCCGCTGGTTTTGTCCCTGTTGCGACTGGTAGTGATACTGGTGGCTCTATTCGTCAGCCTGCTTCATTCTGTGGCCTAACGGGTATCAAACCTACTTATGGCCGTGTATCACGCTTTGGTATGATTGCTTACGCTTCAAGTCTTGACCAAGCGGGTAGCATGGGACGCAGCGCCAAAGATTGCGCTTATCTGCTCCAGCCAATGATTGGTCATGATCCACGCGATGCAACTTCTATCAAATACGAGATGCCTGACTACGTACAAGATATCAATGATGCCGAAGCCGCAGCTGGTGATAAGCCATTTGATGGTCTTCGTATTGGTGTGGCCAAAGAATACTTCAGTACAGGACTCGATAGCGAGGTTGAGCAAGCAGCACGTGCCGCGTTGAAAAAATACGAAGAGCTAGGCGCAACAATCGTAGAAGTAAATATCACTGATCCTGAGATCACACTTGCCACTTACTACATGCTAGCGCCTGCCGAAGCATCATCGAACCTATCACGTTTCGACGGTGTGCGTTTTGGCTATCGCTGTGAGAACCCAACCGACCTGATCGACCTCTATACTCGCTCACGCTCTGAAGGATTTGGCCCTGAAGTACAGCGCCGTATTTTGACGGGGACTTATGCTCTGTCAGCTGGCTACTTCGATGCGTACTATACCAAAGCACAGAAAATCCGCCGCTTGATCGTTAAAGACTTCGATGAAGCATTTGCTAGCTGTGATGTGATTGCCAGCCCCACTGCACCAACGGCTGCTTATAAGCTTAGTGAAGACCTAGATCCTGCAACGATGTATTTAGGTGACGTTTATACCATCGCGGTCAACCTAGCAGGTCTACCTGCACTCAGTCAGCCAGTCGGTTTGACTAAAGAAGGCCTACCTATTGGCTTGCAATTAATCGGTAAGCACTGGCAAGAGAGTCAACTGCTCACGACTGCGCATCTGTTCCAGCAGCATACTGATCATCACCTACAACAATCACTCGTCGCAAAGGAGACGGTATAATGAGTACAGCTACTACTGATAACAATGCCGTCCGTAAAGAGCTATTCGTCGATGGTTATGAAGTGGTCATCGGTATCGAGATTCACTGCCAGCTAAATACTGAAAGTAAGATTTTCTCAGGAGCGCCAACTGACTTTGGTCATGAGCCAAACAGCCAAGCCAGTATCGTAGATTTGGGTCTACCTGGCGTATTGCCAGTGCTAAATGCTGGCGTGGTCGATCGCGCACTCAAATTCGGTATCGGTGTCAATGCCGAGCTGGGTTTGTTTAATACGTTTGATCGTAAAAACTACTTTTACCCTGACTTACCGAAAGGCTATCAAATCACTCAGATGGCCAATCCTATCGTCGGTGAAGGTTACATCGATGTCGTGGTCAACGAAGGCGAAAAGAACGAATACCCTAAACGTATGGGTATTACTCGCGCGCATTTAGAAGAAGATGCTGGTAAATCAGTACATGACGCAGTCGATGGTATGACTGGTGTGGATTTGAACCGTGCTGGTACACCACTGATCGAAATCGTCTCTGAGCCTGATATGCGCTCAGCTCACGAAGCATTGGCTTATATCAAAGCCATCCATCAGCTAGTGACATGGCTAGGTATCTCGGATGCCGTAATGGCTGAAGGCTCATTCCGCTGTGACTGTAACGTCTCTGTACGCAAGCCAGGTGCTGATCTCGGTACACGTACTGAGCTAAAAAACCTCAACTCGTTCCGTTTCATCGAACGTGCTATCAACCGTGAAATCGAGCGTCAAATCGATATCATTGAAGACGGTGGCAAAGTTGTACAAGCGACGATGTTATATGATCCAGAGCGTGATGAAACGCGTACCATGCGTACCAAAGAAGACGCCAACGACTATCGCTACTTCCCTGATCCTGATCTGCTGCCTGTCCGCATCGAGCAGCATACGGTTGATGTAATCAAAGCGGCAATGCCAGAGTTACCAGTCGCTCGTCGCGCACGCTTTGAAGAAGCGCTTAGTCTATCAGAGTATGATGCGCGTATCTTGACTGGAAGTCGTCAAATTGCTGATTACTTCGAAGCAGTGGTCGCAGAAATCGGTCAGCAAGATGCCAAAATGGCGGGTAACTGGGTCATGGGCGACTTGATCGGCGCACTGAATAAAGATGACAAAGACATCGCCGACTCCCCTATCAGTACTAAGCAATTGGCTGGCATGCTCAAACGTATCAAAGATGACACGCTATCTGGCAAGTTGGCTAAGAAAGTCTTTAGTGCTCTATATGAGCGCGAAGGCGGCGATGGCGATGATGCAGCAGATAAAATCATCAAAGACAAAGGTCTCAAGCAAGAAACCGATACTGGTGCTATCAAAGCCATGGTCGAAGAAGTCATCGCAAAAAACGAAGCGATGGTCGAAGAATATCGCGGCGGTAAAGAAAAAGCCTTTAACGGTCTAGTCGGTCAGGTCATGAAAGCCAGTCGCGGCAGTGCTAACCCACAGCAAGTGAACCAAATCCTAAAAGAGTTATTGGGTTAAAGTGAACGCTTAAATGGCGATGCTGACGACTATATGTAAAATTGTGCGTTGGGCTTTGGGCAAAATAAATAGCCCTTGCAATATGCATAATTTTGCGTAAAATAGTCAGTCACTCGGGGCGTAGCGCAGTCTGGTAGCGCACTACACTGGGGGTGTAGTGGTCGCAGGTTCAAATCCTGCCGTTCCGACCAAACATAGCAGTAATAGAGAAAAGCCAATCATTGTTTTCAATGGTTGGCTTTTTTTTGTGCTAAATTTGGTTGATGATTGTATGATGTTTGATTTAAGGGTGTATAGAGATGAAGTAATGGTATAGCCCCAAATTTCTAAATAGCTTACAAGATATTATAGAAGATGATATAGCTGCACAGGCTGTGGAGTTTCAATTTGAAGTACATAAACATGATTGGCCTATGCCCTACGGAATTTTCTTACACAAAATGCTTAAATGTCTTGATGAATATGTAGAAGGTGGAGATGAGGATACTTGTCATCTATAGACTTTTATAGAGCGAGACGTTAGGGTAAATGCTACACCTTTACACTGGTTTATCTTATGTCCGAGCCTATCGCTCAGTCCAACTCTACCTGCCTTATAGATAACACTCCTTGGGAGCGTTACCGCCGACCTTATGTGCGTGATTTGGCTTATGTACTGGCATGTCCTAACGTCTTGACGCAGTGGTTAGACTTTGCACCGCATGAGAACACACACGCTGTTTCAGTACATAGCGCCAGTTTTTGGCAGGCGCAGTTTGAGGCGTATGAGCAACGATTAACGGAGCTAGACACCACCACTGATTATCAAGCGCTGACTCGCTATTTACTCAAGCGCCCAAGCCCCAATCGACTAGGGTTTCACTTTGAAGGGTTGGTGTCATTTTGGTTAGAAGATGGGTTTGCACGCAAGCTGCATCCGTATGAGACACTGGCTAATAATGTGCAGCTCTATAATGGTAAACAGACCACTGGTGAGCTAGATTTAATCTTATACAATCATGCAGAGCAGCTGGTCGAGCATTGGGAGTTGGCCATCAAGTTCTTTATGGGCTCCGCGCCGTTTGAGCCTGTGAACTGGGTTGGAATTAACTCCAATGACAATCTACAGCGCAAAATGACACACATGCAGACCAAGCAGTTTCGAGCAGTATGGGTAAATACGGAAAATCACGGACAGGTAAAAATAGATAAGCGCTACGGAGTCATTAAGGGCCGATTCTTTTTACCGATTAATACAAATGATTGCGGTAATTATGACTGGCCCTATTGGCTAACGCCGAGCTTTCCGATACATGAATGGTGTGATAAGAGGGACACGAAAGGTCTTGCAACTATTGACACTACAGCATTGCGAGCCGCGCATTATATTGAATGGTTCACCAAGCGCGACTTTTATGATAAGCGAAATGCTTATGATGGTCATCAGCAGCCGATAGTTTGTGCAGATAACGAACTACCTAAAACAGGTTTATACTTTGAAGGTAGTCGACCAATTGTCATTTATCCAAGACAGTCAGACCAAATCGATAGATAAGTTTAATTAGCCTAGGGTTCTGAAAAATAGTCGCTTAGAGAATATTCTAGTTTTAATAATCGGACGGCTTTCACAGAACACTTAATAACTCTCAATCACCTGCATTAGCTCATACCTAAGCATATCTGCACTGGGCATACGCTCAGCGTGGAAACGCACCATCGCAATACCTGCACTGGCAAGCGCTTTGTCCTTTTTATCATCCGCTTTTTGACGGGCTTTACTACTATGCGTCCAGTCATCAAGCTCGATAGCCACTAATGTCGTTTGAGCATCGACATCCACAATCACATAGTCAACGCTCTGACGGCATATACGATTAAACCAAAAGCTACGCTCTGATGTCTCACTACTATTGGCTTCAATAATCCGTGATAGTTGCACTTGGACAAATATATGGTATTCAGGAAGAGCGTTTTTTAACTTATTAAAAAATATCACTTCTGTATTGGTCATAATTGGCATCGGCGCAAATGGCCAAATAGCCAACTCATCACCGCGTACAGGCTTTGGATCTGGCTCAACGACAGGACGCTTTGCTAACAGCTTCGGTAACGTAATTAGCCCCAAAAAACCAACGGCCAATATTAAAAATATAACACCAAACGACATGGTTCTACCTTATGAAATATGAGAGTGATGGGCTAATTATCATTATTGATGGCAATTAATAATGCGCCGACCACGACAAGTCAGCCTACATAGGCTGACAGGTTATACAACGACAGATTATAAAAATGGCGCTCATCTTAGCTAAGGTTGGGTTAATCAGCAATCTATAAAACAAAAAACACGACAGTATTTGTCGTGTTTTCATATAAAGTAGATAAAAGTCGAATCGAGATCGTTAGAAATGCTCTACCTTAACGCCAGTACAGTACCCAAGCACCAGTCGTATCGACCTTAGGATCGCTATTAATTTTATCTTTTAAGGCTAGTGCGGCAATTTTACCACGCTCAGGTCCTACGATGACTCGTACACCGCGACTGGTACGACTGGTTTTGGCCTGATAGCCCGCCTGCTGGAATCTTTTTACTAATTCATCTGCTTTGGACTGGTCATTTGCTAGTGCCACTTGCACCCCAAAGCTGCCTTTCGCATCGGTTTCTTTAACCTCTTTACGAGCTTCGCTTAGTTTTTGCTGCGCTTCACGTTTAGCGTCGGCAGATTTTTTCGCTAGTGCCTCTTCTTGTTGACGCTTCTTCTCTCGCGCTTGTTCAGCGGCAGCCGCTTCACGCTCTAGACGTTGTACTTGTTTGCTCGATGGTATGGTAATGCTTTGACCCAGCTGTAGCGCTGCAGATGGTGATAGATTGTTGGCTTGAGCCAATACTTCAACAGGCATGTTGTATTGTCTTGCCAGTTTGATTAGTCCGTCGCCTCTTTTAATTTGGTACTCAGAAGGTGATTTTGGTGGCTCGTTTTTAGCCGCTTCAGCTGCTTCTCTTTTCTTCTCAGCCGCTGCTTGGGCTTCAGCCTGCTTTTTTGCTTCTGCTAGTTTCTCTGCCTCCGCTTGTTTTTTGCTTTCGGCAAGTTTTTTGGCAGCCGCTTGCTCTTTAAGAGTAGCTTGCCTTTGAACTTCTTGTTGCTCTTGGGCAGCCTCTTGCTTCTCGGTGTCACTAGACTTTGTAGTAGCAGTAGTCTTCTCACTATCAGTACGAGGCTGAGCCGTTAGATCTGTAGAAGCGTCCTTTGTAGACTCTGTACTGGTAGTCTCTTCACTAGCTGGCGCGCTATTGGCAACATATTGCTGACTCTCAGCACGTGCCTTAGCCAACGCTTCTGCTTCGGCAACTTCCTGCTCTGTCAAAAACTCTTTTGCACGTTTCTCTTGCTCTGCAACGCGTGCTGCACGCTCCTTCTGCTTTTGCGCAAGGATACGTTTTTCTGTTTCGATATCAGTCGTGAGTGGCTGAGGAGACTCTTGCTCCGCGCTTAGTTTGTCGACCATTGCAGACATCGGCTCTGGTTGGTCGCTATCACCAATCTGTTGCACCATAGCGTATAGCATCACGCTACCGCCGATAATCATCCCAATGCCCAATAAGGCTTGTCTCGAAAAGTTCATCCGTTTACGTCTCTTAGTTGGTAATAAGATTGATTGAGCGTCGGAGCGACTATCCTAAAGCAATGTATCAAATCGCTTTAATCATAATCTCTTACCGCTAGTTACTGCCATCAAGGTTCAAAACTCATGCCGACCCTCTTATAGCAGTCTGGCAAATCATTTTGATTATAAAGCATATTTTTCATGCTGTCTGCTATCAAGCTATGACTAAGATTAACATTAAACAGGCGCTACTTTAACTTAAATTCTCATACGCTAAGTGCATTCAATGCTTCACCAATCGTATGAAACGAGCCACATACGACGATAAGGTCTTGCGGTTGGCTCGCCTTTATCATTGCATGGGTCGCTGTATGCAAGCTATCAAACTCATATATATTGGTATTATCAATATATTCAACCAAAATATCTTGCAGCTGCTCAGTAGTCGCGGCACGGGGATAATCAATTTCAGCAATAAACCAATCATTAATCGGTAAGCCTGCCTGAGTTAAACGCTGTACAACCTTGTCGATATCCTTGTCACCCAACATAGAAAATAGCATTTTTATCTTCGGTGTCGGGACATTCGCTGAGCTATTTTGATTGCTATACTTGGCTAGATGCTGCTGCCAAAATGGTAATAGCTGGGCTAGTAAGAACTCAACGCCTTGCTCATTATGCGCGACATCAAATAACCAATGGCGACTATGACTTTCACGATAATCGAAGCGACCAGCTAATTTGACCGTTTGTAGCGCTTGCTTAATAGCAGTAATATCGACATCTAATGGGCTTGCCAATACGGCTGACAATGCATTGGCGGTGTTGGTCAGCGATAGCGCAGGACGTGGTAATTGCAAGGTAACTGCCGCATTACTGTATTGCCAAGTCGTTGTATCAATATCACGGTAGCTAAAATCTTGTCCAATCTGATAACAAGTTGCTTGCTGAGTATCGATGGCTTGTTGCACGCTGGCTGGCATCTCTTTAGCCCCATAAATAAGAGGGATACCTTTACGCAAGATACCTGCTTTCTCACGGCCAATATCTTCAACATTGTCACCCAACCAGTCGACATGATCGATACCGATATTGGTAATGACTGCCATATCAGGATCGATAATGTTGACCACATCTAGACGTCCACCTAACCCTACTTCTAGTACCCATACATCGCAGTCTGCCTCAGTGAATATCAGTAGCGCTGCTAGTGTGGTCATCTCAAAGAATGATAACGTCAAATCGCACTGTAAACGTGCTGCTTCTACTTTGCTGAAGGCCTCAACCAGTGTCTCATCGCTGACCATCTCACCATTGATACGCACTCGCTCGTTGAAAGCGCTAAGATGTGGCGACTGATATAGCGCCGTCTTATAACCTGCGGCCTTACACATTTTGGCGATAACAGCGGTTGTAGAGCCTTTACCATTAGTACCTGCTACAGTAAATACATAAGCATCATCTTTGGCTGACTGCACCACTCCTAACGCTTCTGCGACAGGCAGTACACGTGATAACCCCATATCAATCGCAGACACATGAATCTGCTGCATATAATCGAGCCATTCAGTTAGGCTAGCACTTTCATTAGGGCTATGGGCGTTAGGGCTTTTGTGATCAGATGCTAAAAGGTCAGACATGAATAAAACCTATATGAAATTTAATAAAAATATATGTGTTCGCTAAAACCAAAAATAGCACTTACCGTGCAATGACGATAAATGCTATTAGAGGGTCTTGCATATGCAGTAGATATTAGCATGCAGCTAAGTCATTATGCACTCAATAAATGACTCATTATACTTCACGGCTTACCTTATTGAGCATCTACATTTGGTACGCGGCATAGTTTTGCAAGCAAACGATAGATCGTATCAATTAGTTGATGACGATGTACCACTTCATCTACTACGCCATGCTCTAATAAGAACTCAGCGCGCTGGAACGGCTCTTCCAACGTCTCACGTACGGTCTGCTCGATCACACGCTTACCAGCAAAGCCAATCATCGCTTTTGGTTCTGCTAGATGAATATCACCCAGCATCGCTAGTGATGCAGTCACACCGCCGTACACAGGATTGGTCAATACTACAATGTAAGGAATCCCAGCGATTCTTAAACGCTCGATCGCTGCTGCTGTACGTGCCATTTGCATCAACGATAACAAACCTTCTTGCATACGTGCGCCGCCAGAGGCAGCAAAGCAAACCAAAGGTACTTTTTGCTCTAGTGCTTTTTCAGCTGCTTGTACGAAACGATCGCCAACCACTGAACCCATTGACCCACCCATAAAGCGGAAATCAAAAGCACAGGCAACGATATCAAGATTACGCAGTTTGCCATACATAGCAACCAACGCCTCAGACTCGCCTGTCTTTTCTTGTGCTTCACTCATGCGCGTAGGATACGGCTTACTGTCCACAAAGCTTAATGGATCTTTTGCGGTAAATTCTTGTCCTGTCTCACCGTCTACTTGATCAAGCAACCAGTTCAAACGCTCACGAGCACTCATTGGTAAATGATGATCGCAATGTGGACACACATAGCAGTTAAAAATCAGTGCTGTGTTGGTAATCATCGAATGACAATTACTACACTTGGTTGACGGCTCAGTTTCTACCGCAGTCAGTTGTGCAGTCAGTTGCTGCTTAACACCAGGAATAGGTCTGTTAAGCCATGACTGCTCATCCGCATTGCTGTTTGGGCCGGCTTTAGCAGTATTGTTATCAGGTTTTGTTATTGTATCAGTCATATTATTTGCCATCGTAAAGGCTTATCGACAAGTTTGCTCATTCGCTTGTCATTGAAAGTTTAATGGTTGTCTAAACAAAGCGTCTAATACAGTCATAACATGAGCGGTTATGCGACATACTCACAAATACATTTTATATATCGACAATTTGATTACCCGTTTGTTGATAGATAACGTATTTGCCAATAAAAAACGCGAACAAATCGCTGCTATCAGACACCATATAATAGTGATGTTAGTTTACACTCGTAAACTAATTTTAGCAAAGTCATTTGATATTGTCTTCACATAAAGCTTTGCAGTAAACACCTTGAGTAAACAATAGCTACATTTTTACTTTGCGATTTCAAATAACTACTTTTTTAAATAACTGTTCCGACATCACATCGCCGCATAAAATCAATCATGACCTTTATTGTATAACTTCAATCAAACGTTTAGTCAAACGCTAAAACAAAGTCGCTATCACTACACTATCATCTTAATAGCAGCAGTACTAAAGCAATCACTATTAAGCGCTTAAACTATCTAATGCCGAGCGTAGCTCATCCATTTTTGCCATGATGTTCTGCTGTGCATTTGCAACCGCTGCGGTATCATTGGCATCAATATCAGCAAAGTTCTGTACCAATGCGCTACCGACAATAACGCCATCTGCATGAGTACCGATCGCTTTGGCAGAGGCACCATCACGAATACCAAAACCAACACATACTGGTAGGTCTGTTTCCGCTTTGATTGCTTTAACTTGGGTTGCAACATCGTCGGTATCGAGCGTGGCTGAACCAGTGACGCCTTTTAGTGATACATAATAAATATAGCCACCACAATGGGTCAATACTTGCTCACGGCGCTCAGGCAAAGTCGTTGGCGACAATAAGAAAATCTCATTCATGGAGTGATCTGTCAGATGCTGAGTGAAGCTGCCCGCCTCTGCTGGTGGCAGATCTACCATCAACAAACCATCAACGCCTGACTGCTCACATAGTGCGACAAAGTTGTCATAGCCGATGATTTCAACAGGATTGAGATAACCCATTAGAATGATTGGCGTCTGCGTATCTGTTTGACGGAACTCTGCAACCATTTCTAGTGCATTACGAGTACTCGTACCTGCTGCCAATGCGCGCTCACCCGCTAGTGCAACGGTTGGACCATCTGCCATTGGATCAGAGAACGGCAAACCAACTTCGATCATATCTGCACCATGTTTCACTAAATCATGCAACAAACCTACAGTAGTCGTCGGATTAGGATCGCCTGCCATAACGTAAGGAATCAGGGCTTTTTTATTTTGTGATTTTAAGGTTTCAAAGGTACTTTCAATTCTGGTCATAGCGGTCTCTTAATTATTATAAACTGGCTTACTTGACCCTTTATCTGATAAATAGTTTCAAATAAAGGGCACTAAGTAATTTTACTAGCTAAAGGTATTTGAGCAACTTATAAAAATAGTCGTTACTACATCTCAATCCCTTCTGCCTTCATCACTGAATGCAGATCCTTGTCACCACGACCTGACATATTCACAATAATCGTTTGATCAGGTGTCATGGTTTTAGCCAGTTTTAGTGCATAAGCGATAGCATGAGACGTCTCAAGTGCAGGAATGATACCTTCTTTTTGTGTGGCTTCATGGAAGCCTTCTAGCGCTTCTTTATCAGTACAACCGACATATTCCACGCGCTTCATATCTTTTAAGAAACTATGCTCTGGACCAACACCAGGGTAATCAAGACCCGCTGAAATAGAATGCGTTTCTTGAATCTGACCATCATCATCTGCCATTAGATAAGTGCGGTTACCATGTAATACGCCGATACGACCAGCAGCCAATGGCGCTGAATGACGACCTGACTCGATACCATCGCCTGTCGCCTCGACGCCATACATTTTAACGTCAGTATCGTTTAGGAAATCAAAGAACAAACCAATAGCATTTGAGCCACCACCGACACAGGCAACCAATGCATCTGGCATTTTGCCTGTTTTTTCTAGATGCTGAATACGTGCTTCTTTACCGATAATCGCTTGGAAATCACGAACCAATAACGGATAAGGATGTGGACCTGCGACCGTGCCAATGATGTAATACGTGCTATCTACATTGGTTACCCAGTCACGCATGGCTTCATTCATCGCGTCTTTGAGCGTACGTGAGCCAGAAGTCACTGGTACAACCGTTGCGCCAAGCAAGCGCATACGATAGACATTCATCTTTTGACGTTCAACATCGTCAGCACCCATATAGACGATACACTCTAGCCCCAAGCGTGCGGCAATCGTTGCCGTCGCCACGCCATGCTGCCCTGCACCAGTCTCAGCAATGATACGTTTTTTGCCACACATTTTGGCAAGCAATGCCTGACCAATAGTGTTATTTACTTTATGCGCGCCTGTATGGTTTAGGTCTTCACGCTTAAAGTAAATTTGCGCACCGCCAATCTCATCGCTTAAACGCTTGGCATGATATAGCGGCGTTGGACGACCAACATAATTGACCAGATCGTTGTGGTACTCTTCCCAGAATGCTGGATCTGCTTTTACTTTAGTATAAAGCGTTTCTAGCTCTTCTAGGGCAGCCATTAGAGTCTCAGAGACAAAACGACCGCCATGTACACCGAAGTGCCCGCGAGCATCAGGGTATTGATTAAAGTCGTTTACGCCTGCTGGGTTGGTAAACGTATTGACAGATTGTGCGGTGGCAGATGGATTTTTATTATCGACATGACTCATGGTAATTCCTACTGTAATAAGTGGTATTTTTTAGAATAAATAAGAAAGAAATAGGGCAAGTAACAAGTTATGGAGCGGATTGTAAACTAGCTACTTATGTTCGAAGGTTCGCTAGGCGTCACATTTTGCCATCGATCGCGCTTGACCGCTTTCATAAATGCTTTCATTTTGCCAACGTCTTTTTTGCCTTTATCCACTTCAATACCGCCGCTGACATCAACTGCATAGATAGGCAGCTCTAAAGTCGTAGCGACATTTTCGGCATCCAGTCCACCCGCTAGGATAATCGGTAGCGAGCTGTCCTTTGGTATCAAACTCCAATCAAAACGTGCGCCTGTACCGCCATACTTATGCTGATGATAAGCATCTAATAAGACACTACTCGCCCCTGCTGCTGCAAACTCGTCAATCTGAACGCTGACACTAGTAGCACTATCTGCATCAGCATTAATACGCAACGCTTTAATCCAGCGTTTATTGACCATACCTGCTAGCTGCTCACACAGCTCAGGTGTTTCGTCACCATGGAACTGAATAATATCAAAAGAGACGTCATTTGCTAAATTGATCAGCTCAGTTTCAGACATATTAACCACTAGTGCCACCACGCTGACAAAAGCAGGTACGGCAGCGCTTAGAGTTTGCGCTTGTTCTATCGTGACCGCGCGGGGGCTTGGTGGATAAAAAACCAAGCCTACTGCGTCTGCACCTAATTGTGCCGCAGTCTGTATATCACTAAGCTGAGTAAACCCGCAAAACTTGACGTGCATTTTGTGACCTTGCGTTTCATGATACTAAATATGACACCGATTATAGCGGCATCAGATAGGTTCAAGCTAAAGATAAATTGTTAGATGTGATGAGGTTTTGTTAACCAAACGGTAAAGCCATTGCATCCAAAAACTTATCCTAGCATACTTTTATCCTTAGTTTTATTTATGATTGCGATTGATTAATATGGGAATACTTTGATGTCTAAGACTGCACAGACAGCGGCGAATAATACTGATACCGACAACAATGATACTAGCAAAAATCCACCGCATTACTTGATGTGGTTTCGTCGCGACTTACGTATCCATGACAATACCGCTTTAGCAGTGCTTTGCGAGCGTGCAAAGGAAGAAAACGCCTCCGTGTCTGCCGTATTCTTTTTGACACCTGAGCAGTGGCAAGCGCATGATACGTCTTTTGTACAAGTCGATCATATTACACGCACGCTACCTATTTTAGCCAAGGAATTGCAATCGAACTTGAACGTCACTTTGACAGTACAGCTCTGTCCAAGCTTTGCTGACTGTGTAGAAGCACTCACAGCTTTATGCAAAGATAATGAGATCAGCTGCGTCATGGCAAATCATGAGTATGAAGGCAATGAGATTGATCGTGATGAACAATTAACCAAGCAGCTTGCAAAGGACGATATCGAGTTTGTCCGCTGGCATGACCAGTGTATTTTGCCACCGCAAAGTATCACAACCAACGATGGCGATAGTATGTATAAAGTCTTTACCCCATTTTATAAAAAATGGCGACATACGTTGGACGTCAGCACTGTTCAAATGCATGAAGCGCAAGCGGTGGATAGCGATTATAAAATCAAACTAAAATCATCGCAAACGTTTGCTAATACAATCGAAGATATCGAAGCACTAAATGAAGAGATGCTCAGTGCCTACCAGAAGGCACTAGAAAAGAGCACGTCTTTACAACATATTGATATGACCGCTCAGCTTGACCGAGCAAGAGACACCTATCCTGCTGCTTGCCAGCGTCTACAGGCATTCGTTGATGATGATATCAACGATTATGATGTCAGTCGCGATGTTCCCCATTTGCACGCCACCAGTCAGCTGTCGGCTTATCTCACTATCGGGTCTATCAGTCCTAGACTCTGCTATCTACAAGCGAGCCAAGCACAAGAAAAGCTACACGGTAATGATGGTGATAATGAAGACATCAATCGCTGGATAAGTGAGCTTGCGTGGCGAGACTTTTATCGTCATGTGCTCGTAGAAAAACCAAACCTAATCCGTCACAAGGCTTATAAGGAAGAGACTGACACTAAGGTTAATTGGTCATATAATAAAGATGACTTTAAGACATGGTGCACTGGTAAAACAGGGGTACCGCTCGTAGATGCAGCAATGCGCTGCTTAAATGCGACAGGATTTATGCATAATCGATTGCGTATGGTCACAGCGATGTTTTTGACAAAGGACTTGCTTATTGATTGGCGCTTGGGTGAGCGTTACTTTATGCAGCAACTGATAGATGGGGATTTTGCATCCAATAACGGCGGCTGGCAGTGGAGCGCGTCGACAGGTACTGATTCAGCGCCCTACTTCCGTATTATGAACCCCTTTAGCCAAGCCAATACGCATGACGCTAAAGCTCTGTTTATTAAGACGTGGCTACCAGAATTAAAAGAGGTTCCTAATAGTATTTTGCATAACGAAGACAAGATTCGTAAAGAATTGGCAAAAGGTGGCAAGTTCGTCGATGTTGACTACCCTACACCGATGGTCGAGCATAAGTCGGTACGCAAGCTAGCTATTGCCGAATTCAAAAAAGAAGCTTAATTCAAAAAAGAAGCTTAATTCAAAAACAAATATCAGCTTAGCCATTGGTAGTGACTGGCAGCTGGCACGCACCTGCACCCTGAGTGGTAACTGTCACTACCGCTCCCGTGAGTGTAAATAGCTGTTGCAATTGCGTTTGTGCATTTTGCAGCGCCATATCCATGACGTCACCTCGGCAGGCACGCTCTAACACCTCTTTTTTGGCCATAGTCTGTGCCTGCGCCAATATCTTAGGATCGACTTGCATCATACCAAAAGCCCCTGTTTGCCAGTCATAAATCTCGATATCATCTAGATATACTGAAAATACCTCTGTGGGCGGCAAGGTAATATTGATTTGCGGCATAGTGGCAGCTGGTGAGTTGGAATTAGTTGCTTGCTCGTAATCACTGTATCGACACTAAATGCGACAGTATGTAAACGATTTAACTGCTGAATTTGCGTGACCACACCTTCGCTAGTAACTGTCTCTATTGGCGCTTCTTCTGGTTTATTTTGCGCACTATAAATGGCAAAGACAATCGCTGCCATACCGATGAGTAATATCACCCAAGACATCGTAGCAACAGGTCGTTTTTTAGGATTTTGAGTGGTATTGACGTTATTCATATCAGGATTATCCATAGAAGCTACCTTCTTAATATTGCATCGTTCTTGTAAGGCTAACAGCATTGTAAAACCAGAATAGACATTTAATATATAAATGCGACTATTGTGCAGTAACTTCAAGTAATAACTACCATTTTTCTACATAACTTTATGCGCAACTCTCCACACCATCATCTTAATAAATCGTGTCTAAATTAAGCGACTCTTACGCTATAAAAACATATGAACAACTCAATTATTTGACCCTTATTGAAACCTTTGCAACGCGTTCGGTCTGAAAAGAAAAAAATTCATTGCGTCTTAGGCTAACTTTACCTAACATAGTCAGATTGTATGAATAAAATGTCAGTCTTAAAGCACTTATCAGGTTTCTAACCTGAATATATTGCATTTTTGGCATATTGATACATCAAATCGAATTTGTCTCTCTTTTGTGAGAGCAGTTTTTACTGATGTGCTTTGTATATAAGCAAATTGGTAACTATGAAAAACCCTAGATTATTGCTAAGTGATAAAGGTAAGCTTGCGGCGGCAATGAAACGATTAGCCATACGCTCAACATCCTACTATTTCTTATTTTTTTATCGTTGATAAGGTTACGCTTTATTTATGAAAGCCAGTCAATTTTTATTTGCCACACTAAAAGAAACCCCAAGTGACGCCGACATCGCCTCAAGCCAATTGATGGTGCGTGCTGGTCTTATCCGCAAGATTGCTTCTGGATTGTACATTTGGTTGCCGATGGGTCTACGCATCTTACAAAAGGTCGAACGCATTGTTCGTGAAGAGATGCAGAACGTCGGCGCACAAGAAGTGCTTATGCCGATGACTCAGCCTGCTGAGCTTTGGCAGACGACCGGACGTTTTGATGATTACGGTCCTGAGTTATTGCGTTTTAAAGACCGCCATGATCGCGACTTTGTGCTTGGCCCAACGCATGAAGAAGTCATTACCAATCTTGCCCAAGGTGAGCTGCGTAGTTATAAGCAGCTACCGATTACCTTTTTCCAGATTCAAGGTAAATTCCGTGACGAGATTCGTCCACGCTTCGGTGTGATGCGTGCACGCGAGTTCACCATGAAAGATGCTTACTCATTCCATGTAGATCAAGCGTCATTGGCCAAGACTTACCATGATATGTATGATGCTTATACTCGCATCTTTACCCGTTTGGGCTTAGATTTCCGTGCAGTACAAGCAGATACAGGCTCTATCGGTGGTTTTGCATCCCATGAGTTCCATGTATTAGCAGATAGCGGCGAAGACGATATTGCGTTTTCGGACTCATCTGACTATGCTGCCAACGTTGAGCTGGCAGAATCGGTCAGCACTGCCGAGCGTCAAGCACCAAAAATGGAGCGTGAAGACGTTCTAACCGAAGGCATGACCAGCTGTAAAATGGTAGCTGAGCATTTAGATGTACCATTAGAAACCACGGTCAAAACCTTAATTGTCCATGGCCATACTGAAGATGATGAGCCGCAACTGATTGCTGTCGTATTGCGTGGCGATCATCAGCTCAACACCATCAAAGCTGAGAAAATTGAAGAAGCCAATGTGCCGTTAACCCTAGCATCTGACGAAGAGCTAAAAACCGCTGGCCTGCACAAAGGCTATATCGGTGTCGACCTAGACATGCCTGTCTTTGTTGATCGTTCAGCCGCTACATTGTCAGACTTTGTCTGCGGTGCTAATAAAGTGAACAAACATACCATCGGTATGAACTGGGCACGTGATACTCGCATCACTCGTATCGTTGATGTGCGCAATGTAGAAGAAGGTGATCCTTCTCCAGATGGCAAAGGTACGCTCAAAATCAAGCGTGGTATCGAAGTCGGTCATATATTTCAGTTGGGTGATAAATACTCACAGGCAATGAACTGTACCGTATCAGGTGAGAATGGCAAGCCAGTCACGCTGATGATGGGTTGCTACGGTATTGGTGTGAGCCGTATCATTGCCGCTGCCATTGAGCAGAACAACGATGAAAACGGTATCATGTGGCCAACCACACCAACCGTTGATGATTCAATCGCTCCTTTTGAAGTCGCCATCATACCGATGAAATCAAAAGAAGAAACCGTCATGCAAACGGCAACAGCGCTGTATGAAGAGCTAAAAGCACAAGGTATCAATGTACTGCTTGACGATCGTAACGAGCGTCCAGGTGTGAAGTTTGCTGATCTAGAGTTAATTGGCATTCCACATCGTATCGTAGTCTCAGACCGTAACTTGGCTGAAGGTAAGTATGAATACGTCAATCGCCGTGAAGCTGAAAAGCAAATGCTAAGCCGCGAAGAAGTCATGGCAAAAGTAAGCAGTAAATAGTTTTGTAAATAGAGACTATATAACAAAAAGCGCCTATCTCATTATGTGAGATAGGCGCTTTTTTATGAGCTTAAAAATATTCGATATTATACTTTTTAACTAGAATTTACTGGCGGATTAGGCGACTCGGCTGTGGCAATAAACTGATATCGCTAACACGGCAAGGATTGATATCAATACCACCTCGGCGCGTATACCACGCTCGTACCATTAGCTCACTTGGCTGATAGTGTTGGCTCAAATCAGCAAATATCTGCTCAACACACTGCTCATGAAAGCCGTTATGCTGACGGAAGCTCAATATATAACGTAGCATATTTGCATTATTAAAAGGCTTATCAGTCGTAATCGATACGGCTAACGTCCCCCAGTCTGGCTGATTGGTCACTGGACAATTACTACGTAGCAGATTGGAATAGAAGATGTACGGCTGCGTACCATCACTTACCACGCTTTCACTGCTCGCCTCTATTTCGTTTTCACTCAGCAAGGTCGCGTCAGGATGTTCCGTTAAAGCAACTTTGTCCGTGCTATCTGCTAGCGCCTCGTCAATACAAACCCCTTTAGGCTGAGCAATAAGTAACCCTGTCGCTTTGTCATTCAAGTCATCGTTTAAACCAAATAATGCTACTTGTACATCTGCTTGCAAGCAGTTTGACAGGTCTTTTGCAATCAACGCTTGTACATCGTTCCAACTGGCGAACTCGGTAAAGTTAATGCTATTCAAATATAACTTAAGCGATTTTGATTCTACGATAAATGGTGAGCTGGCAGGGATACCAAAACGCGCAATCGCTACTTGCGAGATACCTTGCGGATTCAACCAAGATATCTCAAAAGCCTGCCACCAGTCTACCCCAACGGTCAATTTATCATCTTGCCAACCAATCGCATCACGTCCCATGCTGCGTGCAATAGGATATAGCGTCTCTGGGCTATACTCAGTTGGATAGTCTGTGGTTTGCTCACCCAAGATACCGTGAATACTCATCTTTTTTCCTAATATTAATCTGTTTAAAATTTGCCCTAAATAATATGTTCAGCAAATAATGCGTACTACAGACGCACGCGCGAACCGTTACTTAGCAAGCGATAGGCGATGGTATAGAATATCGCACAGAATACAAAAATAGCTGCCATTGAGTACCAGACATTGACATCAGAATAGCCAAGAATACCGTAACGGAATGAGTTCACCATATAGACGATAGGATTCAATAGCGAGACATTTTGCCAAAACGGCGATAAATTCTCCATCGAATAAAACACACCGCCAAGATAGGTTAATGGCGTCAAAACAAAACTTGGAACGATAGAAATATCATCGAATGAACGGGCAAATACGGCATTGATAAAGCCGCCCAATGAAAACAAGATAGATGTGCCAAGTACCGTAAATACAGTCACAAATAAATGCTCAATACCAAGGTCCGTGAAGAATAGCGCTACTATCGAGACAATCACACCGATGGCCAGTCCACGGAAGATACCACCGCTGATATAACCCATCAAAATAGCATGCTTAGATACTGGTGAGACCAAAAGCTCTTCAATACTGGATGTAAATTTGGCACTGAAAAAGCTTGAGACTACGTTAGAGTAGCTGTTGGTAATGATCGACATCATAATCAGGCCAGGTACAATAAACTGCATATATGGCACGCCGCCCATCTCTCCCACACGTGAACCAATCATCTTACCAAAGATGACAAAATACAGGCTCATCGTGATAACTGGCGGTAGCAATGTTTGCGGCCAAATACGCAAAATACGGCGCACTTCTTTCAACCAAATAGTGCGAAACGCAATCCATTTTTTGCTCCATGACATTGTTTTATTATGATCGACTAGTTTCTGACTCATAATCCCGCCTCCTTCATGCTGTCTGCACTCTGAATGTTTTTGTCTACCAAGCGCATGAACAACTCTTCTAATCGGTTGGCTTTATTGCGCATACTCGCCACACTGACACCTTTCTCAGATAATTGATCAAAGACACCGTTTAGTGACTCACCTTCTGTCAAGGTAACTTCTAGCGTCTGTTCATCTGGTTGTGATACACCCGTGACTCCTGTCAGAGCCAACTGCTCAGTGAGCGGTGTATCCAAATCAAATACAAACGTTTCTACAGACAGCTGCGCCAGTAGCTCTTTCATTTCCGTATTGATACGAATCTCACCGTGATCCAAGATGGCAATACGTTTACACAACTGCTCAGCTTCTTCGAGATAATGAGTCGTCAGAATAATAGTGGTTTTTTCTTCGATGTTAATTTGCTGCATAAATTCCCACATCGAGCGACGAAGCTCAATATCGACACCAGCAGTTGGCTCATCTAGAATCAATAACTTTGGCTTATGAATCAATGCGCGCGCAATCATTAAACGGCGTTTCATACCACCAGATAGCTCACGTGATTTGCTACCGCGCTTGTCCCATAGTCCTAGAGCGGTTAATAGTCTCTTTGCACGTGGTTTGGCTTCTTTTGCTGGAATACCAAAGTACCCCGCTTGCGTAATCAGAATATCTTCGACTTTTTCGAACATATTAAAGTTAAATTCTTGTGGTACAACACCAAGATATTGCTTAGCAATCGAAGGGTTCTCTAATAAATCTGTCCCAAAAATATGAACGCTACCAGTGGTTGGCTTAAACAATGAGCTAATAATACCAATCATAGTAGATTTGCCCGCGCCGTTCGGTCCAAGTAATGCAAAGAAGCCGCCTTGTGGTACCGTTAGATCAACCCCTTTTAATGCCGAGAAGCCATTATCATAGGTCTTGGATAAGTTCTTTATAGAGAGTGCTGGTGCATCAGACATGAAGACCTCTTTATTTGTTATCAGTTTATATAAAATGCGATTTTAGAATAATAGGCCGTGTTGAACATTCAACTATCGTTATCATATGGGCAGAAGCCGTACAAAAATGTTCAACACACTCTACTATCTAAAAGAAACAATGTACTGTAATAAGTGAACTAATCTCATAAAATGAGGCTACTAATGACGAATTTCAACTGCCTTATATTTGAAGTACCATATTAATAATACTCATCATGAAAAAGCGCCTATCTCATTACTGAAATAGGCGCTTTATAGATATAGATCATAAAAGCTTAGCAATTAATCAATAAAGATTAGCTAGCTTCTGCAACCATATAATCTACGGCATTTTGGACTTCTTCATCAGGGATATCCGCTCCGCCTTTAGCAGGCATCGCATTGAAACCATTGATAGCATGGGTATATAGCGTCTCTTTGCCTTTTGCAATACGTGGACCCCAAGCACCAGCATCACCAAAGATAGGAGAGCCTAGTAAGCCTGCTGAATGACAAGTCTGGCATACAGCGTTATATACCGCTTTACCATCACGAGGACCATCGCCAGCAGATGGGCCAGATGAGCGTGCCGTTACATCGCAAACTTCATCATCTTCAAAACAGATATTGGCAACCGGCTGAATACGAGCAATCAAATTAGGATACAAAGCAATTAATTTCTGCACTTGCGGCGTATCTTGCGGGATTGGCTCTTCGTCGTCGGCAGGCGCTGCAGCAGCAGTTTCTTCGCCTTCTGCTAGAGCAGCTTCGTCAGTAGGCTCAGCACCGTCTGTCGTATCTGCAGCAGCTTGGGGCTCATCACCTAGCGTTTCAGGAGCAGCTTCTACGACCTCTTGGCCTTCTGCTACGTCTGACGCAGTTACAGGAGTGTCTACAATATCTTCAGCTTGGCTCACCGCGATACTAGCGATTCCTAGAATGGCAGCTGCCGATAACATAACTACTTTTCTCATTCGTCACGTTCTCTTATTACATATGCAAGGACTGGTACGGCTCGGACATTCTGTCTGTCCTCCTTTGATGACCTCTAAGTCTTCAATAGCAGATAGCCATCCCGCGTACCAGCACGCTTGCAATCGGTGATTATAAATATGAATTCTCCCCAACATTATAAGGGAAAAGGCAGGTAAATTGCCATGCTTGTTTAATGACTTGGCTGTTTTTTCTTAAAAAACCTCAATCGCGACTGTCATTTATTGGCTTTATGCTTTTTATTTGTTAGACTAAGCGGTCTTTATTTTTAGATACCTTATGCCAGTTATCATATGCGCTCGTAGCTCAGTTGGATAGAGTATCGGTTTCCGAAGCCGAGGGTCGTGGGTTCGATTCCCGCCGAGCGCACCAATTACAATATTTACATCTTTACCCCAATACTTCCTCAGCACTACCCTCAACTTCCCATACTTATTGAACCGACACTTTCGTATGTTCTCTGTGCTCGTATGCTTCTGAAGCTCTCACCTACACAAAACTTATTCTGCGTCTTGTAAACTGGCAGTCAATTGAGCGCGGCTAGGTACACGGTGATAATTAATCACTGGCACATCACCCAAACGGCGCTGACCTTCAGCGATCTTTTTATCAATCGTAATCATCGCTATTTTTTTGCCTTGTTGGCTAACGAGCAAATGGTTCGCCTTACGTGTGACTCGATAATTAGCAAAATACTGCTTTAATATCGCTGATGTTTTTTGCAGAGCATCATTCGGTGTTACATTTTTTGAGTTTGCGCCACTCTGCTTTTCACCTGCTTTTGCGCCGCGTGATTTTGCCACAAACCATAAAACTGCGATGACAGCGCACAATATGACAAGCCACCAAATTCCGTCTATCATAAGTAAAAACATCCATTATTAGCGAGAGTTGGCTCATGTTAGCAGAATTATCACCAGCGTTAATAGCAGAAGTAAAACTTGCAGCACAACTGCTAGCATCGAAACAGTGTATTTGTATTTTGACTGGCGCTGGCATTTCAGCAGAAAGCGGCATTCCGACGTTTCGAGATAAGCAAACAGGACTGTGGGAGAACTACGGTGTCGAAGACCTGGCAACCCCTGAAGCCTTCACTCGTGATCCAAAGCTAGTATGGTCATGGTATCAGTGGCGGCGGAAACTAGTCGCAGACAAAGCGCCAAATCTAGCGCATCATGCGTTGGCTCAGTGGCAGTATCATACACAAACCACCGATCAAAAGGTGACACTTATCACCCAAAATGTCGATGATTTGCACGAGCAGGCTGGTAGCGCAGTGAAACACCTACATGGTCATCTGTGGCGCAACCGCTGTGGTCAGTGTGGGATACCCTATCAGGAACAACTAAAAGCATCATATGATAACCAAGATACTATGAATTTCGATGAAACATTGCTTACCTGTCCGCATTGCGACGGCTACATCAGACCAGATATTGTTTGGTTTGGCGAAGCGCTACCTGTACAAGCGTGGCAGACTGCCGAAGAAGCTGCGGCTAATTGCGAGGTATTTCTCAGTATCGGTACATCAAGCTTGGTCTATCCTGCTGCTGGTTTAGCACAGCTAGCCAAACAAAATGGCGCGCAAGTTATCGAAATAAACCCTGACCCAACACCAAATACTATCGTCGATATCCTATTAGCAGAAAAGGCTGGAATAATACTGCCACTGCTTATAGAAAATATTACTGCTTTATAATTGCTACTGCTCGTAAGTATTACTAACGACAGGCAACAAAAAAGGCGTAACGGTTTGTATAAACCGTTACGCCTTTGCTACTCATAACGAACTCGTTAAAGTTATTTCAACGCAAGATCCACTCTCGCCAAATAAGTTTCTTTCAACTCGTCACTTATAAATGCCGATTTAAAAGAGTTATTTACTAATGTAATTACATCGTCTTCTGTAATCGGTAGGTTCTCATACAGATTGATGAAATTTTGATTCACATAACCTTTGAAGTACGCAGGGTCGTCTGAATTAACACTGATATTTAGACCATAATCTAAAAGCTCTTTAATATTATGCTCTTTATAAGTCTCGAAAACTTTTAGCTCGATATTTGAGTTCGGGCAAACGGTCAGTGGCATTTGCTCATCTTTGAGTCTTTGCATCAACTCTGGGCTTTTTATAGATTGCACACCGTGATCAATTCTATTGATATTCAATAAATCTAACGCTTCGTAGATATACGAAAAGTCTGCTTCTTCGCCTGCGTGAGCGACCAACTTAAAGCCTTCTTCTTTAGCTTTTTGGAAGACCTCTTTAAACTTCGATGGCGGGTTGCCTAATTCTGATGAGTCCAGACCCACACCAATAATGTCGTCTTTATAATCCAGTGCTTGCTCTAACGTTTCAAACGCTTCTTCTTGCGATAGATGACGCAAAAAACACATGATGATGCATGATGTAATACCGTATTTTGCTTTGGCATCTGCCAGTGCTTCTTTAATACCTGTAATTACTGCTTCAAAAGGCACGCCGCGTTCGGTATGCGTTTGTGGGTCAAAGAATATCTCTGTATGGATGACATTGTCTTCGACACATCTAAGAATATATTCCCACGTCAAATCATAAAAATCATCTTTTGTGAGCAGAACGTTTGCGCCCGCATAATAGATATCTAAAAAGGTCTGCAGATTGGTGAAATTATAAGCACTGCGTACATCTTCGATATCTTTATAAGGTATCTCTACGTTGTTCTTTCTAGCCAATCTAAACATCAGCTCAGGCTCGAGAGAACCTTCAATATGTAGATGAAGTTCAGCTTTTGGTAGTTTCTTTATTAACTCAATCATAGTATTCCAATAATGGCGTTATCGGGACGAGCCATCGTAAATGTTGCAAAGTAAGATAATCAAACCATGCATATACAAGGCATTATCTGTCCCAGAACCATCATTTTAACACTAAAAGTATATTGCCTAAAACAAAACCCTTTGACCGTATAGATAACCTGTTTATAAAAGTAAGCGTCTTAATAAAACCACACCAGACACACACTACTTTAGAAATACCACTGTATCGGACAGCTCATTGCCTTCTGGATCATGCTCTAGATGATAGTATTGACGTAGCACCTGTCCCACTTCATCCAGCAGTTCAGCTAAGCTCTCTTCTGTTTTTTGAGTAGCAATACCAGATACCGCTTTTTCACACATGGCATTCCACACAGTCGGACTAACATGAGCACTAATACCGCGATCTGCAACAATCTCTAATTTACGCTCGCATACATTGACATAGATCAAGACACCTGTATTTTCTTCCGTATCCCAGACACGATATTCACTAAACAAATCAATGGCTCGTTCGCGGCAGTTCATGCGGTAGGCTTCTTGAATAGGCAGATGGTTTTCTACAATTAAAAACACCTCACCTCGATGCCCACGCTCAGCTCGTGTCACAGCTTCTGTTAGGCGCGCTTTGGAGTCTGTTGTCAGCCACTTACTATGTAATAAAGGGACGAACAAAACTTGACGCCACCAGCGGGCAAAACTGGGAGTTGAAGCGTTGTTTTCTACCATTATATTATTTCCTCAAGTACGTCATGTTCGATGGTTATTTAGAATCTATTTTATTCGATCATGTGGAATACTTACCACGAGCCACCTGCGCCGCCGCCGCCGAAACCACCACCGCCACCGCCAAAGCCGCCGCCGCCGAAACCACCACCGCCAAAGCCGCCTCCACTGCCGCCGCCCATACCTGGTAAGAAAATCATGCCGCCTCTGCGCCCACCTTTACCGCCGCCGCCTTTTCCACCGCCACCGCCGCGTGAGATCAAAAACATCCAGATAAATATTGCCATAATCAACGTCATGAAGAAACCGCCACCTAATGCCATCGAACCTGCAAAAAACCCACCAGCGGTAATGATAGAACCAAAGACTCGGCCAAATATGTTGGTAATAAAGCTACCAAAAATCATCGCCATAATAAATAAGAAAATAGGTGACGGCATATCGTCTGAGCTTTGCTGAGCAGTACGTTCTGCAGCTTGTGCATCAGCACGAGCTAACACTTCAGGATCGGCGGTTAAACGCGTTTTGAGCGCTTCAACACCAGCGATTATCCCAGCACCGTAATTATTTTGTTTGAATAGTGGTGTGATGTCTTCTCGAATGACACGGTTGACCGCCGCATCTGGCAAGACACCTTCTAAGCCATAACCCGTTAAGATATACATATCACGGTCATTGACAGCGACGACAATCAATAGGCCGTCGTCGATAGCTTCATCACCCAGTTCCCACTTCTCAGCAACTTGCAATGCATAATCGAATATTGGTACACCATTGGTAGTTGGTACGATAACCACCGCTGCCTGTGCTAGACCTTCCTGATAAATACTTTGAAGCTGCGCCTCTAGACGCAGCTTTTCTTGGGGATTTAAAATATTGGCCTGATCAACGACTGGTTCGTTGAGTATCAGTTTATCAGCATCCACACCCTCAGCACTTGAACGTACCGGCGGCTGTTCGGTTGTTTGAGCACTGGTTGTCTCATTTGCTGGGTCTTGGTTATCTGCGTTTTGATTGATAGCCTCGTTGCCGAGCACCGCTTCATTGATGGCATCGTTATTCAATACAGCATCATTGATTGCTTCGTTAGACTCATCTGCTTTAGCAACAGCCACCAACTCTTCAACGCTACGGTTTTGCAGATTCGAGGTGCTATCTGTCGCCACCGCCGTATCATTAGGTGCAGCATGCGATACCGGCACGCTGACCACACCTAACGTAAACAGTAATGCTGATAAGATTGCTTTTGAATTATTCATCTAATCTATACCACCTCAGATAACATCTTTACCAATTGATAGAGTCTAGCTAGTAATCACCAAACTATTAGCTAAATAAACAGAGCCGCTTATGCCACTCTATCATCACATTATTTTCAAACTTTATTCAGAATCACCAAAATCAACACTAGGCGCCGTTGAAATCGCTTCTTCATTAGCCACACTAAAGTTGGGCTTGGTATCCATACCAAATACTTTTGCTGTGACGTTGGTGGGGAATTGACGTACCGTTGTATTGTACCCTTGCACTTCTTGAATATAGCGGTTACGAGCAACGGCAATACGGTTCTCAGTACCTTCTAACTGTGCTTGTAAATCCTGAAACAGTGCGTCTGACTTTAACTCAGGATAACGCTCAGATACTGCCATCAAACGTGATAAGGCACCTGTCATCTGCTCTTGGGCAGCTGCATAACGTTCCATCGCTTCTGGATCATTGAGTACTTCTGGCGTCACAGTGATACCGCCTGCACGTGAGCGAGCTTCAGCCACTTGCGTAAACACTTCCTGCTCTTGCTCGGCATATTGCTGTACAACTTTCACTAAGTTTGGCACCAAATCAGAACGACGCTGATACTGGTTGACCACTTCTGACCATGAAGCAGTGACCTGTTCATCTTGTGCCTGCAGGTTATTATAACCACAGCCGCTCAGACCAACAGTAGAAGTTGTCAATAAAGCAGCTAGCAACATTGGCTTCACAATAGATTTACGCATCATCATTAACTCTCCTAGTAATAAATAATAGATGTCTAGTACTACATTTTTAGTATTTTTTAAGTTTTCTTTTTATTCATACCTCAGTCATACATTTTATATAGCATATATCTATACATGACCCTATCGGCATAATATCAAAAGAAGTTGTACTAATGATGGCGTTATAACCAGCTTTTTACAATTGACCGTTACCAAAACACAACCGCTTGACGTTAACAATAACGTGTCTTTATAGCGAGATATACAGGGAAAAAATCTAATCGTACAGCATAGCTAGACAAAATATTCTGAAAGTACAAACAATTATTTATATATTGTTTAAATCCTGCTAGTGTATTTACCGAACAAAGTATGAATATATTTACTACTGACAAAGAAATTTCTAGTAATTAGTATAAAAATATGGCAAATTGCTGTTACGTAGCCGTACGGTTTGAATACATTTGGTAGTGGACTTATAGCTTGATTAGTATTAATGAGTTATTGATTTTTCAGTAAAAATGTCAATTAACTGACAGATTATCACTTAATATTTTCAATTCGCCATACCAGTCATGTATTCACTCAGGACAGCTCATAACAAGTTGAATGCCATCATGGTGATGGATATTCAACTATATAATCCCCTGTTTTATCCGTGAGTTGCCTGACAGCTGATCTCATCCATCGTAAGATGCAAGGATACCGCAGTAGTGTAGATTGCAATACAATCATAAACGTAACTGATATTATCAGTGATTGATATTGTACAAGTGGTCAATCGTGAAAGGCTAAGCGTAAGCGGATAAAGACAGACAACTACAGTCCGTTCTTGGTGGCTAAGCACACATGAGACTTAGATAGTAGATAAGTCAATGCAGAGATTTTAACTGCTTAACTTCAATAAGTAAGTTAACCAGTTAGTTTACTCCTAGCAAATAGCGCCACCTTGAGACAGTACTAGGAATATACATATGGAAGGTTTAGTTAATTTAGTAAATGGAATTATCTGGAGTCCAGCACTGATCTATCTGTGTTTGGGCGCTGGTCTTTTCTATTCCATCATGACACGCTTTGTACAAGTTCGCTTGTTCAAAGAAATGCTCAGACTATTATTTAAAGGTAAACCTGATAACGATGGTATCTCATCATTTCAAGCGCTTGCCGTGTCCCTCGCAGGACGTGTGGGTATGGGTAACATCGCTGGGGTAGCTGCTGCTATCGGCTTCGGTGGTCCAGGCGCCGTTTTCTGGATGTGGGTTGTGGCCTTTCTAGGAGCTTCTACCGCTTATATTGAGTCTACGTTAGGTCAGATTTATAAAGAACGTGACGTCGTCACGGGTGAATATCGTGGTGGCCCTGCTTATTATTTTGAGCGCGCACTCGGTCAGAAATGGTACGGTATTTTGTTTGCCGTGGCATCGATTGTGGCTTGTGGCGTATTCTTACCTGGTGTACAAGCAAACGGCGTTATCAATGCTGTCGCTCAAGTTGCAGGTGAAGGCTCAGCTCTGACCTTCATGGGAATAGAAACGGGCACTACTCGTATTGTTGCCCTTGGCATTGTTCTAGTTGTATTAGGCTTCATTATTTTCGGTGGTATCAAACGTATTGCTACCTTTACCGAATATGCTGTTCCTTTTATGGCACTAGGTTATATTGTACTAGCGCTACTTATCATGTTTGCAAACTTCAGTATGATTCCACAAGTATTTGGTGCAATCGTTGGCGATGCTTTCACTGCACAAGCAGGTTTTGGTGCTGCCATTGGTTGGGGCGTAAAACGTGGTATCTACTCTAATGAAGCAGGTCAAGGTACAGGTCCACATGCTGCTTCTGCTGCCGCTGTTGATCACCCTGCACAACAGGGTTTGGTACAGGCATTTTCAGTATATGTCGATACATTACTAGTATGTTCTGCTACCGCTTTCATGATCTTGTCTACTGGTATGTACAACATCCAGGGTACGCTACCAGACGGTCAGTTCATCGTACAGAATGTTGCCGCCACTACTGAAATCAATGCGCCTGCATTTACACAGATGGCAATGGAATCAGTTTATGGTACTTTCGGTAATACTTTCATCGCAGTAGCAGTATTCTTTTTCGCCTTTACTACTATCTTGGCATATTACTATATCGCTGAAGTAAACATCTCATACCTGACTCGTTCTATGGGTACGGGAGCCAGTAAAACTGGTCAGTTTATCGTTAAGCTTATAATCATGTTTATGGTTGCTTATGGTGCTCTAAATAGCTCAGGATATATCTGGGGACTTGGCGATGTTGGTGTTGGTCTAATGGCTTGGTTAAACATCCTTGGCATTATTGTGATTTTCTTTGTCGCACGCCCTGCTATCGATATCCTAAGGGATTACGAAGCACAGCTTAAAGCAGGTGGTGGTACAACTGCTAAGAGATTCGTTTTTGATCCTGCTAAGTTCGGTATCAAAAATGCACCATACTGGGAAGAGCGTCATCTAGAAGAGCAAAAGAAAATGAACGCAGACCCTTTACGTAAATAATCTTTTACTAAACGTTTTGATTGTTCAATCATGCTAACTGCAAATAAAAGCCCGAGACTATGTTCTCGGGCTTTTTATTTTTGAATAACTCTATACCTCATTATAAAATAGCTCCTCAATAAACATCGAAAATCACGTTCATACGGGCTGTTTTAATA